>NZ_JBLUPI010000003.1:0-232352 GCF_048060015.1 Neisseria sp. S1 | reverse complement strand
CCGTTCGCCACTCGCCACCAAAAGAGCAAGCTCTTTCGTGCTGCCGTTCGACTTGCATGTGTAAAGCATGCCGCCAGCGTTCAATCTGAGCCAGGATCAAACTCTTATGTTCAATCTCTAACTTTTTTAACTTCTGGTCTGCTTCAAAGAAACTGACAAAGCGTAGATAATCTACATCTTGTCTGTTTTTGTCGCAGTGTGAGGCCCAAGGCACTCACACTTATCGGTAATCTGTTTGTTAAAGAGCAAGACTGAAATTATAAACCACCAAAATTTTATATGTCAAGACTAAAAGCAACCAATCCGTTTACTCAAAATCCCAACCGTGGTACAATCTACAGTCAGTTTTATTCACCGCCTCAGCAGCGAAGAACCGAACTATACACAACCCATACAAAACCCGTCAACCCCCAAAACAAAAAATCCCCCAGAAAAAATTGCACCCGTCTGTTTTACAACAGAATTTTTTATAACTAAAAATAGACAAAACAGTACATATCCAACAGCAAACGCTACAACAGCATTCAATCTTCTTAATTTCGCAAACTCCCGAAATAATCAAATAATCGCGCGACACCAACTAGTAAACTTTATTCGCATGATACAAGCTTGCCTACGCCGCTTTACTGCATTGCGTTTATTTTTTAATGTGCATCTTGATAGAACGCATCTAAACAAACTTAACAGATGAATTGTTTTCAGACGGCCCAACTCGTATAAGCCTTTGCTACAATAGCAGACTGATATGTTTCTTAGTAAGGCCCGTTTTAAGACACTTAAACAATAACCCCAAACTCATGTGTTTTTGGTATGATTAATTCTTTAAAACAATTCTTATCGTGTATTTAGGCGGTGACCATGTCAGTATATACAAGCATCTCAGACCAAGAGATGCATGATTTTTTACAAGCTTACAATATTGGCAAATTTCTCTCACTACAAGGCATTGCACAAGGCATTACCAACAGTAACTATTTTATCAATACCAGCCAAGGCCGCTTTGTACTCACTGTATTTGAAGCACTAACACAAGCAGAACTACCATTTTTCTTAAAACTAAAACAACACTTAAGCCAAAATGGTGTAGCCTGCCCTACCCCAATCCCTCAAAAAAATAATAAGCTAGAAGCAACACTAGCCAACAAACCCGCATGCATCGTCAGCTGTCTGAATGGAACCGACGTGAGCTGGCCAACCACCCAACAATGCTTCAATACAGGGAAAATGCTTGCGAAAATGCATATAGCCGGACAAGATTTTCCTCTGCATATGGAAAACCCACGCTACTTATCATGGTGGCACGAGGCTTCAAAAAAACTATTTCCTCTATTAAACAAAGAAGATTCAATACTGCTTAAAACTACAATAGCCGATATTGATAAATATCCTACAGAACACCTACCAAATGGAATTATTCATGCAGACTTATTTAAAGATAATGTCTTATTACAAGGAGATGAAGTTTCCGGATTTATTGACTTCTATTACGCCTGCAACGGAACCTTCATATACGATATAGCCATTGCAATCAATGACTGGGCACGAAATTCCAACAACATCCTAGATAACAGTCTAGAGCAAGCCTTTCTAAGCGGGTACGAGGAAATTCGGCCACTAACGGAATCAGAGCGCTTATACTACCCAATTGCAAAACGTGCGGGCTGCTTACGATTCTGGGTATCTCGCCTTCTAGATTTTCACTTTCCCCAAGAAGGAGAAATGACGTTTATTAAAGACCCAAATATATTTAGGGATTTATTACTAAGCTTCAACCAACACCAAACTCAAATATAAATATATATTCAATGACTAGACTCCAAATTTAAAGCATTTTAGATCATATTTAACCATAAACTAAAGCCCCGAAAGACGGGGCTTTAGTTACATCAAAAAGCTTAATGAAAAAACAACTTATTCATCAGCACCCGTATAAGGGCGCACGCTTACGGTTTTGCGGTTCAAAGCACCTTTAATTGCAAATTCAACATAACCATCTACTTTTGCAAAAAGAGTGTGATCCTTACCCATGCCTACATTATCACCAGCATGGAAGCGTGTACCACGTTGACGAACAATAATAGAACCCGCAGGAATCAATTCATTGCCGTAGGCTTTCACACCCAAGCGCTTGGCTTCTGAATCGCGACCATTTTTAGAGCTACCACCAGCTTTTTTGGTTGCCATTTTACGTTACTCCTAAACTGATTAAATTAAGCGATTGCTACGATTTCGATTTGGGTGAAATTTTGACGGTGCCCTTGGCGCTTTTGATAATGCTTACGGCGGCGCATTTTGAAAATGCGTATTTTTTCACCACGACCATGAGCAACTACTTTAGCAGTTACCTTAGCGCCCTCAATAAACGGAGCACCTACTTTTACAGACTCACCGTCAGCAATCATCAAAACTTCATTCAGTTCGATTTGACTGTCGAGTTCGGCTGGTATCTGTTCTACTTTCAATTTTTCGCCAACGGTAACCTTATATTGTTTACCGCCAGTTTTTACGACCGCGTACATACTCAACTCCATGAGAATTTTTAGTTAAATCTTTTCGTACACCCTGTACGAAACTATAAATTTTAAACAATACACTTAAATCTGTCAAAAACTTATTTGAGCATATGCATTGCCATCCTTATAGTCAACACCCTACATCAACTTTAAAATATTCACGGAATCCATGCATATATACAACATTACTGCTATAATCGTTGACTAAATTATTGCAGTGTTGAATATACAACAAAGCTTACCATACAACAATTCCATCCATTCTGGGTTCTCCCATGCTTGAAAACTTGCCTTATTTCCAACGTCACCTACCCGATGACCTTGCCAGAGTAAATGTTGTCATTAACCAAGCTGTTCAATCCGAGGTAGCTTTAATTTCCCAAATCGGCACATATATCATTAGTGCCGGAGGCAAACGTCTGCGCCCCATTATCACTATTTTGGCAGGTAAAGCATTAGGATATGATGAGCAAAAACTTTACTCTTTAGCCGCTATGGTTGAGTTTATCCATACATCTACGCTGTTACATGATGATGTAGTAGATGAAAGTGACTTGCGTCGAGGTCGAAAAACTGCCAATAACCTTTTCGGGAACGCTGCTGCAGTTTTGGTAGGTGATTTTTTATATACTCGCGCATTTCAACTGATGGTAGAGTCAGGCAATATGCGAATTTTAGAGATTATGGCGGATGCTACTAATATTATCGCTGAAGGCGAAGTGCTGCAATTGATGAATATTGGTAATACTGAGATTACTGAAAATGAATATCTACAGGTTATACAATACAAGACAGCAAAACTATTTGAAGCAGCCGCTCAAGTAGGAGCTATCTTGGCAGGAGCAACACTGGAACAAGAAACCGCACTAAAAAACTACGGCATGTATGTAGGTACTGCATTTCAAATAATTGATGACATTCTTGACTACTCCGGCAATCCCGATGAAATCGGTAAAAATGTCGGTGATGATCTGGCAGAAGGCAAGCCTACCTTACCTTTAATTTATCTAATGCAGCATGGGGGAGAGGCATCAAAAGATGTGCGCCACGCACTTGAAAATGCCGACCGCAGTTATTTTGCGATTATCCATAAACACATTACTAATTCAGATGCCTTAGCTTACGCAACCGAACAAGCAAAAGTAGCGGTACAAAATGCGCTAAACTGCTTGGATATTCTACCTGATAACGAAACTGTCCAAGCGATGCACCAATTAGCCAAAGAATCTTTAGCCCGAGTATCCTAGAATAAGGATACACAGCGCAGCACAATACTTATAAAAATAAAACCTCGCCGTAGTTCAACGGATAGAACGTATGCCTCCTAAGCGTAAAATACAGGTTCGATTCCTGTCGGCGAGGCCACATATTCAGAAAATATATTTAAAAATAAACTCAATAACTTAAAATAAAATTCCTAACGCCCAAAGTAGTTTTGAATATTTTGAATATAGCTTCTCCTCAAGCTACGCCCCACTCTAACTTCTTCTTTCCTTTGCAACTTCCCATATTAATCATTCCTCTTTAAAGTACAATATCTCATAAGTTGGTTTATTAACCAAATCCGCCAAAGTGAATCCATCCAAATAATTTAAAAAAGCTTTTATTCCCCCTCCGATAATATCAATTAAACGACATCCCGGAGTAATCAAACACATATTTCCCTTACCCATACATTCCACTAATTGCATCGGTTCCATATAACGCACCACCTCTCCTACATTAATTTTTTCAGCGGGCCTGGCCAAACGTAACCCCCCTCCTTTCCCCCTCACACTTTCTAAAAATCCTCCTTTTACCAGAGCCGTTACTACCTTCATCAAATGGCTCTTAGAAATGTCATATTTATTAGCTATTGTAGCTATATTTACCAAACCATCATTATTAATGGCTGTGTAAATCAAAACACGCAATGCATAGTCTGTATGCTGAGTTAGATACATAACAACCTCGATATTGACATAAACATTAATCTAAGCAATTGAAACAAAATATATTTAATTTTCTAAATAACTCAAAACACAAGCAGCGCGAGCCAAATAATCATTCAGCACAGCAAATTAATTATTTGGCATTTGCTTTATTTGTTTATAAGTTTCATAATATATGAAACTTATAAACAAATAAAGCAAAGCTAACTGCTATGAAACCCCAAAATCGCCACTCCGACTTAATCTTCTACTCACGCGAACATCATCACACTCTAACCTTATGTCTACATGTTCTGCGTAATCCAACATCCAATCACCAACAGGAAATAGAAGCACATCGGCCAGACTTACTGCATCATTTCCAGCAAGAAGAAATTCAATTCAAGCCGTTATGGCAAAAGCTTCCCATTAGTTTTCGCCAACGATTTGAACAAGACCATACAGTGCTTCGTCAACTACTCACAAAGCCTGATTATACGAATAGTGATTGGAATAATTGCTTTGCAAGCTCATTACGAGATCATATCCGTTTTGAAGAAAGAGAATTATTTCCCGCCATTGAACGTTGTGTTAGCACTTCAGAAAAATCATATTAACATTCAGACTGCCTGAAACTTTATCTCCTTAATCCAGCCTCATGCCTCTATAACGAATGAATATAGATCAAACTTAATTTAGACAACAAGGAAATCATAATGACGACGCTGTTTAAACAGCCTATTTGGGCAATGGCATTTCGCCCATTATATGTAGCAGCTTCCTTATTCGGCATAGTTTCTATACTGTTATGGGGATTCGGCTACTCCGGTACAACTGAAATGCCATCATTTTATTGGCACGCCCACGAAATGATTTGGGGTTACACCGGAGCGATTGTTGTTGGATTTCTCCTGACGGCCGTAGCCACATGGACCCAACAGCCTCCTGTACGGGGACTATCTTTAGTCATCTTAGTATGTTTATGGTTATTTGCACGCTTGTTTGCACTATTACCGGGTTACGCAACATTCAGCGGTATCACAGGCACTTTATTTTTCTGGCTGGCGGCGGCATATATGGCTCTTCCTGTGATCCGAAGCCATAATAATCGAAACTATATTACTGTATTTACATTATTTTTATTTGGCTTCAGCCATGCAGCTTTTCATTGGCATATATATCAATTTCAGACGGCCTCTATATTAAAAGCACTGACTGCCGGGCTAATAATAATCGCCGGATTTATCGGCTTGATCGGTATGCGGGTAATTCCTTTTTTCACTGCAAAAAGATTAAATATATCTGCCCAACCCACTCCTACATGGGTGACGTTCTCCGTTTTAGCACTTCCTATAATAATGTCCATACTAATACTTACCGGAAAATTCTCGGCGATTCTCGGTATTTTGGGCCTACTGACAGGCCTTATCAATCTTATCCAAACTTTCCGCTGGTGGCATAAAAAAGTATGGCATGAACCTATGCTGCTAGTTTTATTTGCCGGTTATCTCTTTGCTGCACTAGGATTAATAGTTATCGCGACAGCACAATGGTTGCCGGCATATTTAAGCTTAGGTATACACCTAATTGGTGTCGGCGGGATTGGTTTACTTACCATCGGCATGATGGCACGTACAGCACTTGGACATACTGGGCGTGCAATTTACCCTGCTCCCACACTCGCTCGCTACTCCTTTGTAGCCATGCTGCTAGCCACCCTAGTCCGCATCCTCGCAATATTTTTTACAAATAAAACAGCTTATTTCCATAGCATACGGATATCAGCCTGCCTCTTCGCTCTAGCCCTGCTACTTTATGCGTGGCAATATATTCCTTGGCTTATTTCACCTCGAGGAGACAATAAGCCTGGCTAATAATTATTTTTTAATATAATTACTTATTAAAAAAAAACATCATTCCACACATGAATTGTTTAACTTTACACAGTGTGGGCGTACACTCACTATCATCTTTCAATATGTATATGACAAATATAAAATGCAACATCATCGCTCCGCCCCCGCCATGGTTTTGGCTGCTTTAGGTATCGTTTATGGCGATATTGGCACCAGTCCGCTTTATACTCTTAAAGAAACTTTTTTAGCGTCACATATGCAAGTGGGAGAAACGGGTGTTTTAGGTTTTGTCTCATTAATCATATGGGCTCTGATTTTAATTGTTACCCTTAAGTATGTATTCTTCATACTGCATGCAGATAATAAAGGAGAAGGCGGGGTAGTCATTCTGATGCAGCAAGCCCTTCAATTTCTACAGGGCAAGCCGGCTTGGATTGTAATGATGATGGGGCTGACCGGAACGGCCATGTTTTTTGGCGACGCCATGATTACTCCGGCTATTTCAGTCTTATCTGCTGCCGAAGGCCTGACTGTTATAAGTCCCCAGTTAGAGCATTTCGTATTACCGATCGCGCTGACAGTATTAGTAGCATTATTTATCATCCAGCGTAAAGGTACACAACATATCGGCAATTTTTTTGGCCCGATTATGCTGCTTTGGTTTTCCTGCCTCGCTCTAATCGGCCTATATCAAATCACACAAAATACTTCAGTATTACGCGCTCTAAACCCTTATTACGGCTTATATTTTGCTACTCACCACGGTTGGGGCGGATTTGTCAGCTTAGGAGCAGTAGTTTTAGCCGTTACTGGTGCCGAAGCCTTATATGCCGACATGGGGCATTTCGGACGCCGCCCGATTCAGACGGCTTGGATTGCAATGGTTTTACCTGCTTTAGCACTTAACTATATAGGCCAAGGAGCACTGCTGCTTCGTAAACCGGAAGCCATTCAAAATCCTTTTTTCTTAAGCGTACCGGAATGGGGGCTGGTTCCTTTGATTATCCTAGCCACTTTAGCAACTATTATTGCCAGCCAAGCCGTGATATCCGGTGCATACTCGCTTACCCGGCAAGCAATCCAACTTGGCTTTACTCCTCGCATGCAAATCAATCACACCAGTGAAACGGAGATTGGCCAAATATACATTCCCTCTATCAATTGGATGCTCCTAGGCGTAGTTATCTTAGTCGTACTCGGATTTAAGAACTCTACTAACCTTGCCTCCGCTTACGGCATAGCCGCTACCGGAACCATGGTACTGACCACGTTAATGTTCTGTATTGTCATGATCAAAAAATGGCGTTGGCCCAAGCTTGCCGCGTTCGGCCTAACAGCAATTTTCTTATGTTTCGATTTGGCATTTTTCTCATCTAATCTACTAAAAATACCTACCGGCGGCTGGTTTCCCGTGATGATTGCCATTATTTTAGTATTTATTTTCAGTACTTGGCGTCGCGGTCGGGACCTTCTTAATAAAACCTCTGCCGAACACGAGTTGGATTTATCCTCCTTTATTGACAACTTGGATGATTACCCACCTCAAACTGTTCCGGGCAATGCCGTATTTATGGTTAGCAATCCCTTCATAGTACCCAAAGCCTTGTTGCACAATTTGAAACACAACAAAGTATTACACGAAAATAATATTCTCCTAACCATACAAACCCAAGATGTCCCCAAGGTTCCCGAAACAGAGCGAATCTCTATTGAAAAACTAAATACTAGATTTACCCGAATTATTGCACATTACGGTTTTCAGGAAACCCCCCGGGTCAACCAAATTATCCGGCTTGCCCAAAAAAAAGGAATTACGCTGGAAATAATGGAAACTTCTTTTTTTCTGTCTCGAGACAGTATACGCACTAGTAGCCATACGCCACCTAAAGGTATGGGCAGGCTACGTACGCGCTTTTTTAAATGGCTGTACAAAAACAGCACCCCTCCCACCGACTATTATCGGATTCCAAGTAATCGAGTTGTAGAAATGGGTTCACAAGTCACCTTATAAATTAAAAATGATAGCCAAGCCTCACAGCTTGGCTATCAACCTTTTCAAACAACTACAATACACTTACACTACACCATAATTGCAGCTATACGATTCTAAACAAGCAGGAGTATTCTCATGGCCAACCATATTAAAATAGGTATTGTAGGCGCTACCGGCTATACAGGAGTTGAGTTACTCCGCCTACTTGCCTCTCATCCCAAAGCCGAAGTAACAGCCGTAACCAGCCGCAGTGAAGCCGGGATAGCGATTTCTGACTACTTCCCCAGCCTACGCGGAACCTACGATCTAAAATTTCTTTTACCAGAAGAGGCATCTTTAGAACAATGCAACGTGGTTTTCTTCGCCACACCCCATGGCGTAGCTATGCGAGATGCCCCTGCACTACTAGAGCGAGGAGTAAAAGTAATTGATTTATCAGCTGACTTTAGGCTAAAAGATATCCCCACATGGGAACAATGGTACGGAATGCCCTTCACCGCAGCTGATACGCTAAAAGAAGCTGTTTACGGCTTATGCGAACTTAATCGCGAGCAAATCCAACATGCCCGGCTAGTTGCCAATCCGGGCTGCTATCCTACCTGTGTTTCACTCCCCTTGATTCCTCTACTGAAAAACCACCTGATCAATACAGATATGCCTTTAATTGCAGATTGTAAGTCAGGCGTATCAGGAGCAGGCCGTAAAGCAAGCATCGGTACTTTATTCTGTGAAGCAGCAGATAATTTCAAAGCCTATGGCGTTACTGGCCATCGCCACCTACCGGAAATAAAACAAACTATCAGCACCCTGCAAAACGGAGCAGAAAAAGGCTTTGTATTTGTTCCTCATCTCACACCATTAATTAGAGGTATGCAGGCTACCCAATATATCTACTTAAATGATGATGTCGATCCTTATTCGATATTATGTGATTTTTATCACAACAGCCCATTCATTGATATTATGCCGCCAGGTAGCAGCCCCGAAACACGCACAGTTCGAGGAGCCAACGTATGCCGTATTAGCATTCAAAAAGCTCCCGAAAGTGATCTATGGATCATCCTGTCTGTCATTGATAACTTGGTCAAAGGAGCAGCAGGCCAAGCCATACAAAATATGAACATCATGTTTAACTTTCCAGAAACCTTTGGCTTGGACCTGCCGCCTTTATTGCCATAAACTCAACCGAATTTCCCTATACCAAAATAAATACTAAGATACTTATTAAAAAGCCTGTATATCAGTCTATTAGCCTTAATTCACATCTGATAAACTTAGGCCGTCTGAATTTCAGACGGCCTAAGCCTAATGCGACACACCAATTCAAAGTTTAAGGCTCGTGAACTACTGCAGCAGCCATACCCTCTTCATCTAGATTTCCATAATATACTTCCCACTGACGAGCCGCATCCAAAACATCACATTGCCGAGCATAAACCACCTGCTTGTGACTCATAACGTGCCAAGCTAAATTATTTAGCGTTTCACAGCGTAAATCCGAAAAGGACACCTCTGCCGATTGGGCTGTTGAGTTCCCTGCAAAAAATCCCATAAAAACCAGGGAAAGAAAAACAACAAAAACCAACATACGCAACTTTCTTACTTTCACCATGACCCTCCCAAAACTTTAATTTTTCTTAATAATAGTAAGAAAAAACTAAAATTTCAACTTTTTTTATCTTTTTTTAAATAAAAACTAAACAATAATCTTGAATTATAATAAAAAATAAATTAATATTTACATAATTGAAACTTATTTTAAATCGAAGCCATGGTTAGAGATATAAAGCTCTCTACCACTTCTCTGTACTAGAAAGCTTACAACATGAACTCTTTTAAAGAACGATTGGCATATCTCTGGCAAGATGAAGCCAAACAAGCAAAAATCGCCGCAGATATAGATATGACAATTGCAGGCTTTAGCCGCATTTGGAATGAAGGGGGACTTCCCAAGGCAGAAACATTAAAAAAAATCAAACAACTTAAAGGTTGTAGTATTGACTGGCTTCTTACGGGGGAAGGAGAGCCTTTCCCAAACAAACGAACCAGTACAGCAATCGCATATGATACATTGGGCAATCCAGTAGATATGGATGAATTTATCTTTGTGCCAAGGTATAATATCCAAGCTGCTGCAGGACACGGACAACTGGTAGGTAATGAAAAGCCTGAATTTTCTATGGCATTCAGACGCTACTGGATAGAAAACTATATTACCCGTGATATTAAAAATCTATCCGTTATCTCAGTCAAAGGGGATTCCATGGAAGGAGTTCTGAATGACGGGGACTCGATTCTCATCAACCACTCGGAAACCATACCCCGCGACGGCTTATATGTATTAAGAATTAATGAAAACCTTCTTGTAAAACGCCTACAGCTTATGCCGGGTGGTATCATTAACGTCATATCTGCAAATGATGCCTACCCAACTTTTGAAATACATTTGAGTCAGATAAATGATGAAATTGCCATTATCGGGCGGGTAGAATGGTTTGGCCGCAATATTTGAGGCTTGCCTAGTAAGTTACATATGCCGTATGTAAATTTCCAAAAATAAACTTGAAACATCCATACAGAACCCTATTTATCAATCAGCAACGAAATATTTCTCAAACTGAGAATACACCACTTAATCAACGAGGAATCACATCATGTCTGAAGAAAATCCGATTACCTTTACAGACAGCTGCTGTAACAAAGTAGCAGACCTTATCGCAGAAGAAAATAACCCAGACCTAAAATTACGGGTTTTTGTAAATGGAGGTGGTTGTTCAGGCTTCCAATACGGATTCACATTTGACGAAATCAAAAATGAAGATGATTTCGAAATAACTAAAAATGGCCTTACTTTCTTAGTTGATCCTATGAGTTACCAGTATTTGATCGGTGCTGAAATTGATTACACCGAAAGTCTTCAAGGTTCTCAATTTGTGATCCGAAATCCAAATGCAACCACTATATGCGGATGCGGGTCATCTTTTTCCGTTTAGATTAAAATTAACCGACATCATTTGTATCCATAGAGGGGCCTCTTAAAAGGCTCCTTATTACTTCATAAGTTTAAATGTTTATCTTATAATTGCTGCAAGAATCACCCAACTATCAGCAAGCAGTAGCTTTCTAAAATTATTTAAATAAAATACCGTTTATCTTAAAAATTAGCCACTAATATCTAATTTAAATTAACTGCCGTGCTTTATAATACTCTAATTTAAACTAATGTGATACTATTAAGAACCTATAGCATACACACACTTTCCCTTTTATCTGCTTAACGAAATTAAATCAAAATGAATAAGCAACAGCCTCTTTATGATGTCTATGTTTCTTATCCCCCAAATATAGATCAAAATAAAATCAATGCTTGTATCCGAGACAACCTTTCGGATTCTGAAGCAGAAGAACTTATCAAAGGCCTTGCAGAGAAAAAGCAAGTCATTATTGCCGAATGGTGTACTCGTGACGAATGGGAAAATGCTCAACAATATTTTAGTTACTTGGGCTTGGATGTTATCACTCGGCAATCCCTAGAATTAGAACAGAACCACACTGAAGAGCTGCATACTATTGGTAATGAAACACGTATTGATTGCCCGGTTTGCCATACTTTAATTGAAAATATTGAACATACTGACGAATGCCCAACATGCAGTCTGCTATTGAAAACAGCCTCAGAAAGCACTATTCAACATAAACGTATCGAATGGCAAGAGCGTATCGCCTTCGAGTCACTGAAGCAACAAGAAATTGCTTATAAATTAGAACAACAAAAACAAGAAGAAGAAGCCCGTCTTAGAAAACAGATTCGTGCAGAATTAGAAAAGAAATTACGTCAAGAATTAGATGATAAAAAACTATCGCAATTAAAATCCTCACATAAAAATTCAAATTTAATTATTATATTAGGCTGCCTTTTAGCAATTTTGCTGATTGGTGTAGGGTATATTATTGCAAAAATTTTATAACCTCTCTTATGTTATTGAGACGGTATCAAATTATATAGAAATTAAATCTTTAGATACCCTCCAAAGTTCTCTTAATCATTTTCGTTGTTATATTAGATATATTCATAAGCCCCTATTCTAAATAATTTTCTCCAGAATCACTATTGCTCAATCCTACAAGAGAGAAAAATACTATTCACCTTCTAACTATCACTCTATCTCATCATTCACCAAATTCTTAACATAAAACTTGATTTAAAAATATTTAACATTAAATATCAAATATTTATCTCAAAATGATACTTACAATATTTTAAGATAGAAGCTCTAATTTTTTTCTACTAGTTAAAAATTAATTTTTAAAATATAAATAAGCTGCGTTATTTGGATTTTGAAAATTCAATCTCATAATAACGCAGCTTATGACACAAATAGGGCAATCCTATTTAAATCAAATAAATTTTACTAAAAAATATTTTTACTCTACCTTATCCCGACGACGCAATAACGTAATCAGATTGCAGATACGCTGCTTCATTTCACGACGATCGACAATTTGGTCTATCGCACCTTTTTCCAATAGAAACTCAGCCCGCTGAAAGCCTTCAGGAAGGGTCTCACGTACTGTTTGCTCAATCACACGAGGGCCGGCGAAACCAATTAAAGCATTTGGCTCAGCCAATACAATATCGCCTAAAAAAGCAAAACTGGCAGATACCCCTCCCATTGTAGGATCAGTCAATACCGAAATAAAAGGTAAGCCCTTTTCGCTCAAAAGATGCAGTGATGCACTGGTTTTCGTCATCTGCATTAATGAGTTCAACCCCTCCTGCATACGGGCTCCGCCTGATGCCGCCACACAAATGAAACTACAGTTATCAGCAACAGCACGACGCACACCTTGTACAAAACGCTCTCCGACAACAGAACCCATTGACCCACCAATAAAACGGAACTCAAATGCCGCCACAACCACAGGCAAGCCATTCATAGTACCTTTCATAACAACCAATGCATCTTCTTCACCGGTTAATTTACGTGCTGCCGAAAGGCGGTCTGGGTATTTTTTGCTGTCTTTAAATTTAAGCATGTCTACCGGTTTTACATTAGAACCGATTTCTTCACGGCCATTTTCATCCAACAGCAAATTTAACCGCTCTCTGGCATTTAATGCATTGTGGTGCCCACATTTTGGGCATACTTGGGCATTTTGTTGCAAATCAGTAGAGTAAAGCGTAGCCGAACAAGAAGGACATTTGCTCCATAGTCCTTCCGGCACTACAGAGGTGCTTTTATCCTCTCTCTTAATTTTAGGAGGCAGAATTTTATCTAACCAGCTCATGGATTGCTCCTTAATTTGAGTTTTAGCCGTCTGAAAAATCACAGACGGTGTATTTTATTTCTGGTAATTCCGTGAGAATCAACGGATAGCATTTTTTAATTCATTTACCAATCTGCCGACAGCTTCCGCTTCACTGCCTGCATGATCTTCTATTTCTTTTACAATACGGCTGCCCACGATAACGGCATCAGCAACAATACTGATTTTGTACGCACTGTCGGCGTTATTGATGCCGAATCCCACACCGATAGGTAGTGTTGTATATTTACGTAAAAGCTCAATTTTACGCGAAACGGCTTCAGTATCCAACTGTGCCGAACCTGTTACGCCTTTAAGAGATACATAGTAAATAAAGCCACTTGCCAACTCAGCAATTGTTTGAATGCGCGCCTCTGTCGTTGTAGGTGCAATTAAAAAAATACTGTCTATCCCATTTCGCTTCAAGGCCCCATGTAAAGGGCCTATAGTTTCCACCGGCGAATCAACAGTCAATACGCCATCTACTCCCACTTCTGCCGCAGCTTGTGCAAAAACCTCATAACCCATTTTGTGTATCGGGTTGAGATAGCCCATCAATACAATCGGAGTTTCTTGATTAGAACGGCGAAATTCGCCTACTATTTCCAATACAGTTTTCAACGATATTCCATTGGCTAAAGCACGTTCTGCCGCACGTTGTATAACCGGTCCGTCTGCCATAGGATCAGAAAAAGGCACGCCCAATTCAATAATATCGGCACCGTTTGCCACCATGCTATGCATTAATTGTAAAGTGGTGGAACTATCCGGGTCGCCCACGGTTATATAAGGGATAAGTGCTTTGGAACCATTTAGGACTTTGAAGGTAGACTGTATTCTGCTCATCGGTATGCTCTTTATTATTCAGATGGCCTGCAACAATTTCTGCCGCCACTTTTACAAGCGTACTAGTATAGCATTGCTTTCAAAGCGCCTGAATGATAATTTTAAGAAGGTAAAAAGCCGTTTGACCTATTTCCTATAATTTAATACTTAACATACAACATTCTATGTTACCAGCTTAATGATTGGTTTGGTCCTTCATCATTCCATATATGATATGCAAACTATCTTTAAACCGGTTCTTCATCCCCCAACCATCTATGGATATTCATTCTGCAATCCCGATTGTCGGAACCTCCGGCGAACTCACCGAACAAATGATGCTTCGTGCATCAGGCTTACCTCCTCGTTATGGTAATCGTATCAAAGTATTGCTTAATTGCTCTGAAAATTTTACCGAATGGGAGGCGGCACTGCTGGAAGCTAAAGAATCCATTTGTATTGAAATGTATATCTTTGCCCCAGATAGTTTCGGTAAACGCCTACGTGATATTTTGCTAACTAAGCTTGCAGAAGGTATACATGTAGCCTTGGTATATGACTGGCTGGGAAGCTTGAATGCCCACCTTCGAGGTTTTTTCAAACCGCTGAAGGCAGCTGGAGCCGAAATCCGCTCCTATAACCCTCCCAAATGGACTAGCGGTGTCGGCATTTTCTCGAGAAATCATCGCAAATCCATCATAATTGATGAACAAATTGCATTCGTTAGTGGCCTATGTATTTCAAATGCTTGGAAAGGCAAACCAGAAAAAGGGATAGAAGCTTGGCGAGACACTGGCCTCAGGCTCGAAGGCCCCATTGTGCAAGATATATTGGATGCATTCGAAGATACCCTTATCGCTGCCGGCGGCACACCTCTGAAGCTTAAGCGCTATGCCCGCGAAGATACCCCTCCTGCCGGTAGTGTACGTGCGCGTGTTTTGGCAACCACTCCTGAAAATATCAATACCCTACGTTTCGATTTAAATGTTATCGGGCTGTCCAGCCAAAACCTATGGATTACCGATGCATATTTTATGCCGACACGAATGTACGTACAGACTTTAATTAACGCGGCCAAGGCCGGAGTTGATGTACGCATTTTGGTCCCACGGACATCTGATATCAAATGGATAGGCACTGTATCACGCACACAATACCGGCCATTGCTCGAAGCGGGTGTACGCGTATTCGAATGGAACGGCACGATGATTCATGCGAAATGTGCCTTAATTGACGGTCAATGGGCACGTGTGGGTAGCACCAATTTGAATATGTCTAGCTGGTATGTAAACCGCGAGCTGGATATATCGATAGAAGATTCTTCTACGGTTTATTTACTAGAACGCATTTTCTTAAACGATCTCAACCATGCAACAGAAGTTATCCTTAATGAAGGAGCACATACCGAATTTAAAGAAGCACGGCGTAAAAAATTCAAACTCATGCAGCGGGGCCGCACAAAAGCCGTTATGCGCCAGGCCATACAGCTCAGCCATGCGTTTGATATCGGCTTTTCCGGCACCCGATTAGTAGACGAATCAGAAGCATGGGCCTTTCTTACCATCGGTATTACCATCCTCCTACTGGCGGTTACAATATATTTCATACCGCAAATCATTATTTGGCCGCTGCTGCTGTTACTTATTATCGGAGGCAGCGGTACTGCACTACATGCAATCAAACAATTACGGAAATTCAAACAAAACAAACACCGCTGAGCACAAAAAAATGCCGCTTGAATTATCTTGATACGCAATTGCCCTTCTTTCGCTTAAGCTATTACCAAAATAAAAAATAATTAATAAAACAAACGGTAAAGTCAGGAAAGGAAGGCAATATGCGTATTAGCGTTATCATAACGGCGGCTCTTCTTGTCGGCGGCATATACTACATACAAAACAATCCCCACATTGAAGCAAAACTGCATCAATTTTTCAGCTATGAGCATTTGCTCACGCCAAAATTCGACAAAATGCCGAAATAATGAAATGATGCCGTCTGAAAGTTTTTCAGACGGCATCATTTCATTAGGCTAGAAGTTTTACCGTATCAGTTTTAAAATTTATCCAAACATATTTTTGATGCCGGATAATTCAAATATTAATCAAAATAAATTAGCCGACAGCATACAGTAAAACCTCTACATTTTCGGAACACATCATCATGAGCATTCCCCAACTCTCTCCGACAGAACTTAAACAATGGCTTGATGACGGCCGAAAAATCATTCTGCTGGATGTGCGTGAAGACGAAGAAGTCGCTTTCTGCGCCCTACCCGGCCACACGCATATCCCGATGAATATGCTTCCCCTACGCCAAAACGAATTACCTGACGGGCTTCCTATCGTAGTTTACTGTCACCACGGCATGAGAAGCCTTTATAGCGCTATGTATCTTGCCGAGGCAGGATTCGAATCACTATACAACCTGCAAGGCGGAATAGATGCATGGTCTCAACAGGTTGATCCGACTACCCCTCGTTATTAATCAAACACATTCAGACGACCCTCCCTTTCCACTCCCCAAAGTACTTTCAGGCCGTCTGAAACCCGGCTAATCCTAGCGCTGATAAAGAAGTAGATCTAAATGCCAATCAAAAGTCCAACTATGTAACAACCAAGCCAATCGCGCTAAAATAACCGTTTTATATCAAACCGACTTTTCTTATGAGCCAGCACCTTTATATCGGTATCATGTCCGGCACCAGCATGGACGGTGTAGATGCCGTCCTTATCCGCACCAACGGCAGCCAATGGCAATGCGCCGAAGGCCACGCTTTCCTGCCTTATTCAGATACTCTCAAACAAGAACTACTGGCTCTGCAACACAACGGCTACGACGAACTCCACCGCAGCCGTTTGCTGGCACAAAAGCTGTCCCGCCTCTATGCCGACACCGTTGAGCTGCTGCTTGAACAACAAAAGCTCTCTCCAACCGATATACGCGCCGTCGGCTGCCACGGCCAAACTATCCGCCACGCGCCCGAATATAGATACAGTATCCAACTCGCAGATTGGGCTTTATTAGCCGAGCTTTGCCAAATCAGTGTAATAGGCGACTTCCGTAGTCGCGATTTAGCTGCCGGAGGGCAAGGAGCACCCTTAGTACCCGCATTTCACCGCGCCTTATTTGCCTCACCTGACGAAACGCGTGCCGTTTTAAATATCGGCGGTATCGCCAATATCAGCATCCTACCTCCCCAAACACCTGAATTCGGCTTCGACACCGGCCCCGGTAATATGTTGATGGACGCATGGGTCCAACATCAATGGCACCAAGCCTATGACAAAAATGGAGAAAAAGCTGCCCAAGGCACAATATTACCCGAGCTTCTCGATTGCCTGATGCAACATCCTTATTTCCAATTAACACCGCCTAAAAGTACCGGGCGTGACTTATTTTCATTAGAATGGCTGATGCCGAAAATTCAAAAGGATGCAAACGCACATGATGTTTTGCGCACTCTATTGGAATACACCGCACTCACCATACACAACGCTCTTACCCGTTTTTCCCCCCAAGCCCGTAATATTTATTTGTGCGGCGGAGGTATTCAAAATGATATGCTGGTTAAACGGCTACAAACCTTAGGTGACTCAGCCGAATTCAACTACCACAGCACTGAAGCACTTAATCTCAATCCACAATGGGTAGAGGCTGCCGCATTCGGCTGGTTAGCCTCGCGCTGGTACGATCAACTACCCGGCAACCCCGCTAATGCCACCGGAGCATCAGGACCGCGTATTCTCGGTGCCTGCTACCCGGCCTAAAACGAAACCAAATAGCAGCCAAAAACTCAAATAACACCATCAGCTGCAAAATCATAAACGAAATGTGCAAATATTCTTCTAATATTTCCGGTTTCCCCACATATAGGCCGTCTGAAAATACAATCACCCGAATTCAGACGAACTACAGGAAAACCAATACCAATAAAGATAATCTGCAATTTAAAACACCATCGGACAATACATCGTTTTTATTTTGAATAGCTATACTATATAATTTAAAGATTTTGGCCTTTATCCCAAGAAAGGCTTTCAACAAACCGCACCGTCCAAAAACCTTTCAGACGGCCTACGCTACCCGACAAACAGAAAATACTGAAAAGAATACAACTTTCAAAGAGGCAATAGAAAAAACAAGGCTACGGTTATTACCGGCTCTATTTGTGAATGCTCTTGATATGACAACTTATGGCTACCAAACCCTCTAAAAAAAACCATCCCGCATCCAATACCAAAACTGTTAAAAAACAGGCCGCGACGCCACCGCGCAAACCTAAAGGCGTTGTGAAGAATACGACGAAGCGTCCGGCTCGTTCCGCACATGCCGTCAAACTGATAAACGACACTTTATGGCTTTTGGGATTGGCCGTAACCGTTTATATAGCCCTTGCTCTCGCCAGTTTTACCATGACTGATCCTGCATGGTCGCGCAGTGTGCCCGCTACAGAACAAGTGCGCAATCTCGGCGGGCTCTTCGGTGCATACTTGGCCGATGTCGGCTACTATTTATTCGGCTTATCGTTTTGGTGGTGGGTAATTGCCGCCAGTATTTATCTGTATAAAAACTTCCGCCTGATACAAACCGAAGAAAGCAAACCCTACAATACTGCCGTAGCCTTTACCGGTTTACTGATCCTGCTGATTTGCAGCCCCGTATTAGAAGTTTTCGCCTTCCAAGAACGTTTAGAAAACACCCTGCCCGTAGGTGCAGGCGGCTTAATCGGTACATTTGCCGCCCAAGGTATGAGCTGGCTATTGGGCACTTCAGGCAGCCTTCTCATTTTACTTGTTATCCTTCTTCTCGCATTATCGCTGGTCGCACAAATTTCATGGCTTGATATTCTTGAAAAAACCGGTGCCAAACTTGAGTGGCTATGGATGAAACTGACCCGCAAGCAAGAAAAATTTATCAAAGATTTACCAGATGCCAAAACCACCCGCCGCATGGTACGCGAAGCCAAAAACATCACTGCCGAACCGCTAGAAACAATCGAAGGCACCACAAGCAACCGCAAAACCGTATCGGTATCCGTTGCACCTCCTCCCACTCCTGTCCAAGCTCCTCTCTTTGATGAAAAAGGCCAAGCCGCCGAACCGTTGCCGCAAGGAGAATACAGCAAGCCCTCACTAGGTTTGTTGCGCCAACCTCAAGGCGAAGCCCCTGTTATCAATCCTGAAGTGTTACAGCAGACTGCGGAACGCATCGAGGCTAAACTTGCCGAATTCGGCATTAGCGTTCAAGTTGTTTCCGCCACAGCCGGTCCTGTTATCACCCGTTTCGAAATCGAGCCTGCCCAAGGCGTTAAAGGCAGCCAAATTGTTGGCCTATCCAAAGACTTGGCCCGTTCGATGTCCTTACAAGCCGTACGCATCGTTGAAACCATTGCCGGTAAAAATACGATGGGTATCGAACTACCAAACGAACGCCGCCAAGACGTTATGCTGAGCGAAATACTCTCATCACCGGTTTTTACCGAAGCCAAATCCAAGCTAACCGTCGCCCTTGGAAAAGATATAGCCGGCATTCCGGTTGTAGGTGACTTAGCCAAAATGCCGCACCTTTTGGTAGCAGGTATGACAGGATCGGGGAAGTCCGTTGGCGTAAACGGCATGATTATGTCGATGCTGTTCAAAGCCACACCCGAAGAAGTCCGCTTCATCATGATCGATCCCAAAATGCTTGAACTTAGCATTTACGACGGCATTCCCCACCTGCTTTGCCCTGTGGTTACCGATATGCGTGAAGCAGGCCAGGCACTCAACTGGTGTGTAGCCGAAATGGAAAAGCGCTATCGGCTCCTTTCGCATGCCGGTGTGCGCAATCTGGAAGGATTTAATAAAAAAGTACGCGAAGCCAAAGAGGCCGGCAAACCGTTACTCAACCCCTTCAGCCTGAATCCTGACAATCCAGAACCGCTTGAAGCCCTACCGATGATTGTCGTTGTTATCGACGAATTGGCAGACTTAATGATGACCGAGCGCAAATCTGTCGAACAACAAATCGCCCGTCTTGCCCAAAAAGCACGCGCTGCAGGCATCCACATGATAGTCGCAACCCAACGACCCAGCGTAGATGTCGTTACCGGCCTGATTAAAGCCAATATTCCCACACGCATGGCCTTTACCGTACAAAGTAAGATTGACAGCCGCACCATTCTCGATCAAATGGGGGCGGAAGAATTACTGAAATACGGTGATTTATTATTCCTCCAACCCGGCAATGCAGAACCGACACGCTTGCAAGGCGCATTTGTATCCGATGACGAAGTCCATCAAATCGTTGCCCATATCAAGCGTCAAGCCCCGGCCAATTATATTGATGGCATACTGACGGGCGAGGCCGCATTGGAAACTACTAATGTTGTCAATCCCAATGCCAACAGTGACGAACTATTTGATCAAGCAGTAGCTTTCGTATTGGAATCTCGTAAAACTTCTATTTCTTCTCTGCAACGCCAACTTCGTATCGGCTACAACCGCGCTGCTAATCTGATGCAGGCACTCGAAGATGCAGGTGTCGTTTCTCCCGCTGATGTCGGTGGTAGCCGCCGTATTCTTGCACAGAAGGATAACTTGTAAAAACCTATTCCAATCAGGACATTAACCAAATCATTGCTGTAAACAACAAATGCCGTCTGAAAACTTTTCAGACGGCATTACATTTACATATCTAAAAAATTCTAGATCTAAGCATCAGTAAAGAATCTTTTTTACTTGATGCGGTTGCAAAACCCAAACAACTAACTCTGCAAAATAAAGCCGTTCCCAAGCCCGCCTATACTATTGCCTTGCAATAAACCGAGGGCTTTACCTTCCGCCAGCTCAAAGAGTATTTCAGTAGCACCGCAGCCTACCACGAGTGATACAACAAGGTATTTGCCTATTGAAAACAACTTTTCTTTTTCGTTAGGGCGGTACTTAACCATAATTTATCTACCTGCAGGATAACAGCTAAATGCAGTCTCATCTTCCATTTGAAGGCTTAAGAGCTTATTTGTTGGCTTGGCATTTTTAATTTGGCAGTGGTTGGGCGGCACTTTGGGGATATTTTTCCAAGGCACTTGAACGATCCCACAATATACCTCTCCTTAATTAATTTGATAGGATTGGATCAAATGCTATCGGATATAAAATCAGCAGTGAAAAATATAAAAATCAGCTGAACGCCGTATCTTTATTTAATCTTGCGGATGTTACCGGATGATATAGAGTGTAAAAAAACAGCCCAAAAATTGGACTGTTTTCTTTTAATGGTGCCGACAATGAGACTTGAACTCATACGACCTAGGGTCACTACCCCCTCAAGATAGCGTGTCTACCAATTCCACCATGTCGGCATATACTTAAATTTTAGTCTTACTGCTGAGGTTGAGAACTTGCTACAGCAGGAGCCTGTTGTACTGGCTGAACATTTGCCGGCTGACTTTGCTGCACATTAGTAAAATCCAAACCATGCGAAGTTGAATTACTATAAATGTAAACCATTGCCATGCAGCTTGCAAAGAATACAGTTGCTGCAATCGCAGTACTTCGGCTTAAAAAGTTTGCATTACCACTTGAACCAAACACACCTTGTGCGCTACCGCTGCCAGAGCCGAAGGTTGCACCGGCATCAGCACCCTTACCTTGCTGCATCAATACCAAAATGATCACAGATAAGGCTGCAAAGATGTTGATAATCCAAATAATGGTTTTAAATGCTTCCATAAATTTCTACGATTCTTGTGCGGCATTGATGATTGAAGTAAATGAATCATATGCCAAAGATGCGCCGCCAACCAAAGCGCCATCCACATAGGGTACGGCAAAAATATCGGTGGCGTTATTGGCATTCACACTACCGCCGTAAAGAACGCGAATCTTAGCATCATTACCGTGCATTGACAAGATCTGTTCATAAATAAATTGATGCATTTCTGCAATCTGCTCTACCGTAGCCACTTTACCGGTACCAATTGCCCATACCGGTTCATAAGCTACTGCTATGTGCTTAGTATCCAAACCTTCCAAAACACTCAATTGATGGGCAATCACTTCTTTCTCTTTACCGGCCTCCCGCTCTTCCAAGCTCTCACCTACGCATAACAGCGGAAGTAAGCCGACATTCAATACATTTTCGATTTTCTGACGTTGTATTTCATTTTTTTCACCGAAATACAAACTTCTCTCAGAATGGCCGATTAATACGATATCAACACCAATATCAGCCATCATTTCGGCAGATACTTCCCCTGTGTAAGCACCATTGCCCGCAAAGCGGCTGACGTCTTGAGCACAAGTCAAAATCCGGTTATTCAGCACTATTTGCATAGCATTATGCAGTTGCAGCAAATAAACAGTTGGCGCTGCCAAGCCGATACATACCCGGTCAACTTGAGGCAAAATACGGAAACGGTGCATCAAGGCATTATTGTTCTGTAAACGGCCGTTCATTTTCCAATTGCCGATAACCCATTTTTGATTCCACAAACTTTCCATAACAAATATCCCAAATGACCTTGGCGCACTTTATATAAAAAATAGTAGCTAAGAAAATAAATCACACACGCACATATAATAATTCGCTATCCAACACAAACAAGTGTTACAAACGATAAACATTAATGACTAGCTTTATTTTCCAACTATATTTTTAAAGAATTACAGCTGATTTTAATGTAGGCAAGTGTAGTAAATTATGAATAAATTAGCAATACTGTTGCGGTATCTATGATATTTGCTCCGAGTTAAAAGCTGCAAGCATGCAATATCCCCTTCTCTGCCTATATTTGCTTGACCCGAAACACTGAAACAGTAACAATTATACCGCTTTGATTTCCAGTTATTCCAAACCTTTAAACCATGCATGAAATCCATCTTACCCACGGCAACAAAGAAGCTATTTACCAACAGTTATTACCACAAATCGAAAGCCTGATCAGCGAAGAGCTGAGCTTGATTGCCAATTTGGCCAATATTGCTGCGGTTTTAAAAACAGCCTTCGACTGGCTCTGGGTAGGTTTTTACCTAGAAGACGCACAACGGCATGAGCTTGTACTGGGCCCGTTCCAAGGCCCTGTGGCATGTACGCGCATCCCGTATGGTCGTGGGGTATGCGGGCAAGCGTGGGCTGGCCGAAAAACCATTGTTGTCAGTGATGTTAATGCCTACCCCGATCATATTGCCTGCTCCTCCCTTTCCCAATCGGAAATTGTCGTCCCTATTTTTGATATGCAACATGACAGCCTAATCGCCGTATTGGATGTTGATGCCGACACTCTAAACCGATTCGATGATACCGACTCCGCCTACCTCGGCAAATTAGCTGCACTGATTGCCCAACAGCACAGCAAAAGCGAAACAACCGATACTATTAAAGCAGACGTAAAACCATTATAATCGCGCATAACCTATAAAACACCCGAATAACACAATATAGCGGAGCAAAAAATGAATTTCGAAAAAGCACGTTTCAATATGGTAGAACAACAAATCCGTCCATGGGACGTGTTGGACTTCGACATTTTAGATGCCTTGAGTGAGATTCCCCGTGAAGCCTTTGTGAGCGAATCCCACAAGCCCTATGCTTATTCGGACACGGCTCTCCCTTTACCCAACGGCGGCAGTATGCTTGAGCCTAAAATCGTTGCACGTATGATCCAAGGTTTGGATTTGACATCGCTGGACAAAGTTTTGGAGGTCGGCACCGGTTCGGGCTACGCTACCGCTGTTTTACGCAAAATGGCAGGAGAGGTTGTTACGATTGACATCGACGCCGAACAACAAGCCCGCGCCAAAGAAGTGTTAGATGGATTAGCGTTGAACAATATTACCTATCAAATCGGTGACGGCCTAAGCGGAGAAGCAGGCGGTTCGCCATTTGATGCCATTTATATCGGTGGCGCGGTTAATAGTGTACCCGAAATCTTAAAACAACAATTAAAAGACGGTGGCCGAATGGTAGTCGTTACAGGCGATGCCCCCGTGCAACGAGCCCGCCTGATTGTTCGTAAAGGTGATAAATTTACCGAAGCCACTTTATTTGATACTTTGATTCCGAAATTATCAAGTAAAACTGACGCTCCGGCAGATAAATTCAGTTTTTAAGCCTGAGCCTAAACAAAATACCAAAGCAAATTTAAGAGGCCGTCTGAAAATTTTCAGACGGCCTTTTCGTTAAATAACAGTTATCCAGCCTATATACTTAAACTGATTTCAGGCCCAATTACCACATACGCAAGTCGCGTCACCAAATCTCAGACTATAATGGCTACTTACACCCACTATATAAAAATCAAAGATTATGGAACAACTATACAGCTTTAGCGCACAAGATTCTTCAGGGCAAACCATCAACATGACGGACTATGAAGGCAAGGTTTTGCTGATCGTTAACACTGCTACACGCTGCGGTTTAACGCCGCAATACCAGGAATTACAAGCACTATATAGCCGCTATACAGACCAAGGTTTTGAAATTCTAGACTTCCCCTGCAACCAATTTCGCACGCAAGCACCCGAATCAAGCAAAGAAATCGTACAAATATGCCAAACAAAATTCGGCACTGAATTCAAAATATTCGACAAAATCGAAGTAAACGGCCCCGATACACACCCCATTTATCATTACCTGAAATCTCAGCAGCCTCAAGATAAAGGCGGTCTAAAATTTAAAGACGTGTTGCTCAAGCTGGCTGCATTGGGAGCAAAGCGAGAAAACGGCGATATCAAATGGAACTTCACCAAATTCCTAGTTAATCGCCAAGGCGATGTTGTGGCTCGTTTCGCTCCCAGCATGCCCCCAAGTAAAATTGCACCACACATAGAGGCACTGCTATAACACAACTATCCTGCATATCCCTTCAGTCATCTGAAATTTATGAGAAATAAAATTTTCAGACGGCATAACCATCTCCTATTTTGAACCAAACCTTATTGAAATAATTTTTAAACAAATACACCTATAACTCAACCTACCTGATACCCAGCAGCCTACCATCCCAGCTCGATTCTTGATTAACATAGCTCTCTAAAAATAGCGATTGTTTGCTATAATCGGCTTTCAGGCAGCTGTTATTCAAGGCCGTCTGAAAGTCCTACTATATTTAGCCGTACCTGTCTGAAACCCTAACCATGCGCATGAAAATCGTGTGCATCATTAGTGTTTTAGCGGTACGGCATCAACCGAAAGGAACAATTATGTTCAATAAACACGTAAAAACCTTCCAATACGGTAACCAAACCGTTACCTTGGAAACCGGCGAAATTGCACGCCAAGCCGCATCAGCGGTTAAAGTATCAATGGGCGATACCGTTGTTTTGGTTGCCGTAACCGCCGCAAAAGAAGTCAAAGCCGGACAAGATTTCTTCCCGCTTACCGTTGATTATCTCGAGCGCACCTATGCAGCCGGCAAAATCCCCGGTGGTTTCTTCAAACGAGAAGGCAAGCAAAGCGAAAAAGAAATCCTGACCAGCCGCCTGATCGATCGCCCCATTCGCCCGTTGTTCCCCGAAGGTTTCTACCACGATATCCAAATTGTTGCTATGGTAGTTTCCGTTGATCCGGAAATCGATTCAGACATCCCTGCGATGATTGGCGCATCTGCCGCTCTGGTATTGAGCGGCGTCCCCTTTGCCGGGCCTATTGGTGCCGCACGTGTAGGCTATATCAACGACCAATATGTGCTAAATCCGACTAAAGCCCAATTAACCCAATCCAAAATGGACTTAGTCGTGGCCGGCACACAAAAAGCCGTTCTGATGGTGGAATCGGAGGCGCAAGAATTATCTGAAAGCGTCATGCTCGGTGCCGTTGTTTTCGGTCACGAACAAATGCAGGCAGCCATCACCGCCATTAATGAATTGGCAGATGAAGTCAATCCTGAAGTATGGGATTGGAAAGCTCCGGAAACCAATGAAGCTTTGGTTAGCCAAATCCGTGAAATTGCCGGCAATGCTATTAGTGAGGCATTTAAAATCCGCCAAAAACAAGCCCGCAGCACCAAGCTGGATGAAGCATGGAGTGCCGTAAAAGAAGCATTGATTACCGAAGAAACCGACACTCTGACGGCAAATCAAATCAAAGGCATCTTTAAACAATTAGAAGCCGACGTAGTACGCAGTCAAATTCTTGACGGCCAACCCCGTATTGACGGCCGCGATACCCGCACCGTACGTCCGATTAATATCCAAACCAACGTATTGCCACGCACCCACGGTTCCGCCCTGTTTACCCGCGGCGAAACCCAAGCGTTGGCAATCGCAACACTAGGCACATCGCGTGACGAGCAAATTATCGATGCCTTAAGCGGCGAATATACCGACCGCTTCATGCTGCACTACAACTTTCCGCCCTACTCAACCGGTGAAGTAGGTCGCATGGGAGCGCCAAAACGCCGCGAAATCGGACATGGCCGCTTGGCAAAACGTGCATTGGTTGCAGTACTGCCCTCACCCGAAGAATTCAGCTACACCATGCGCGTTGTATCAGAGATTACCGAATCTAACGGCTCTTCATCGATGGCTTCCGTGTGCGGCGGCTGCCTGAGCTTGCTGTCAGCCGGCGTACCACTGAAGGCTCATGTAGCCGGTATCGCCATGGGCTTGATTTTAGAAGGTAACAAATTCGCCGTATTAACCGATATTCTCGGTGATGAAGACCACCTCGGCGATATGGATTTCAAAGTAGCCGGCACAACCAATGGTGTCACTGCCCTACAAATGGATATTAAAATCCAAGGCATTACCAAAGAAATCATGCAAATTGCTTTGGAACAAGCCAAAGAAGCACGCTTCCATATTCTCGGCCAAATGAAAGAAGCAGTAGAAGGCCCTCAAGAGCTGTCGCAACACGCTCCCCGTCTGTTTACAATGAAGATCAACCAAGACAAGATTCGCGATGTCATCGGCAAAGGCGGTGAAACCATCCGTGCTCTAACAGCCGAAACCGGCACCGAGATCAACATTGCAGAAGATGGTACGATTACCATTGCTGCCACCACACAAGAAGCGGGAGATGCGGCAAAACGACGCATTGAAGCTATCACTGCCGAAGTAGAAGTTGGCAAAGTATATGAAGGTACCGTAGTTAAACTTCTGGATAACAACGTTGGCGCCATCGTCTCTATTATGCCAGGTAAAGATGGTTTGGTACACATCAGCCAAATTGCACATGAACGCGTGAAAAACGTAAGCGATTATCTTCAAGTAGGCCAAACCGTTCAAGTGAAAGCTTTGGAAGTGGACGATCGCGGTCGTGTACGCCTATCTATGAAGGCTTTGATTGAAGCTCCAGAACGGGAAGAGCGTAAACCTGAAGCAGAATAAATCCTGCCACGGCCTGTTATAAGACCTATCACAACAGGATCATACCAAAGTAAACTGCACTACCGGACAATCCGATAGTGCAGTTTTTATATCTACAACCGCCCGGTACACTGACTCCCAACCCCATTTCCCAACAAGATCAACTGATCATCAAGCTCACTATTTATCTTCTTAAACCTGATTCAGAACTGCTTATTTGCTAATTAATCTACAACAAGTTTTCATGTAAGAAAAAGCCACTCTTTTATCTTGAAAAGTAATTTGATGCCGCTTCCCTACGAAGATTTCATAAGTTTGCTACTGCACCAATCAACTAGCACTCACTATATTTTCTCATCATTTCTTATACATATATGATCTTCACAAAAATCTCATCAGGCTGATTTGAATAAAATTTCATCATTTGAAATAATTAGGGAGCCTTAAACAATATCCGCTATTGAAATATATTTTTTCAGACGGCCTGAATCCACCATTAATCAATAGCCATATACTTTATTACAAAAGCATAAATCAACTAATCTACTTTGCTTCCAGACCTTTTTCAGAAATATCTTATCTCTATCTACATATCAAGAACCAAAGGCACTATTATTATGACTACCCCAAAGCAGATACATTCTCCACTCTTTAAATAGTAATGCTAATCCAGTACACCCTTCCCTCATACTACACAACAACACTACAATCCGAGCAGTATATTTCAACTTAATACAAAAAGAGCCTGCAAAGCAGGCTCTTTTTTAAGACTAACCGTATAGATTAGAATTTGTGGCGCAGACCAACCAAACCAGCAGTAGTTTGGGTTTTGTCTTTACCGCTACCAGCTTTCAACCAACCGGCAGAAACCATAGCAGTAGTGCGTTTAGAGAAGTCGTAATCGGCACCCAAAACAACTTGGTCGTATTTAGTACCTTTTTGAGTACCATCTTTAGTTTTCACGTCAAAACCATGAGCATAAGATACACGAGGAGTTACATTACCGAAGCGGTAAGCAGCAGTAGCGGCAACTTCGTGGGTTTTCACACCAGCGCTCTTATCGGCTTTAGCATTATCTACTTTGTATTCTTTATCAGACAAAGCAGCATCATAGCTTTCTGCGCTATCCCAACCGTTAGTGTATTGGTAACCCAAAGCAGCAAACAGGTTGTTAGCATCGTAACCAGCTTCTACACGGTGAGCTTGACCAGATTTGCTCTTACCGTCAGTAGTTACATAAGCTGATTTTTTGTAACCTACGCCGTATTGAGCGAAGAAACCAGCATTTTCATAGTTCAAACCACCGTAGTAGCTTGAAGTATCGCTAGCATTGTCAGCGCGACCAGTAGTTTCACCTGCACCACGTACGATGGCCTTATTGTCACGAGGAGCATATTGTACGTTAGCACTGAAACCAGCAAATACAGGTGAATCGTAACGTACAGATGTTACACGCTTACCAGTGCGAGTGAACATACCCAAGCCCAAAGCATTGTTGCTGTATTCCCAAGGATCAACAGTACCCATATCGTTCAATTGAGTGCTCAATTTACCGGCACGGATTTTACCGAAGTTGCCTTCCAAGCCGATGAATGAATCACGTGCAGCCCACTCACCGCCGCCAGCAACAGAAACATTGTTTTCAACTTGCCAAATAGCGTTCAGACCAGAACCCAAGTGCTCGTGACCTTTGAAACCGATGCGAGAACCTAAGTCGGTCAGTGCAGTAGTGGTGTCGTTTTTAGTTTCAACACCAGCTTTAGTAGTTTTAGTTTGAGCAACCTCAACACCGGCTTTGATTTGGCCGTACAGGATAACGTCAGCAGAAGCTGCTACAGGCAAAGCTGCCAGAGTCAAAGCAATCAGGGTTTTTTTCATTGCTGTATTCCTTTTCTAGTTTTAAGAAAACAAACTTAAATGGGGTGTATGAAATCCATCCAAGCTTTTGCATTCATCGCAACGTTAGCGATTTCATGTCTGCTAATATAATTGCTTCGTTGTAAAAAAACAAACTTTATCACCAGTTACCGTCCTATCGGACTCCGAAAAGTGTAGGGTTTAACCTACACTTTTTTATAAAATCCATAAAAATCAAAATATTGAAAAAATAACAAGACATATGTGCAGGTTTACAACACTTAATCGGATTTGTTGCAATTTTGTTAAGAGGGATCTGATTTAGAGCTTTCTAATATCTGTTGAAAGCACTAAATTAGACCGATTTCAAAGGCTTAAATAGGGTAATTTTGCAGTATTTTAATGATTGTTTATATCTGTATCATTTGCTTAGGCATTTAATGCAATTAGCATAAAAAGAAGATTTTCTCTTTCTTAATTTAATAACTCTCCACCCAATCTTGATGTATTTACAATAGTTACAAAATTAAAAACCATCTTCTTATGTGCGCATTTTATGAAAAATAAAAAGGCCATCTGAAAATTCAGACGGCCTTTCCTATACTTAAAATACAGTATTTATGAATTAGTTTTTATCCAAATCAACTAATTTATTTTGAGCAATCCATGGCATCATGCCGCGCAACTGTTTACCTACCACCTCGATCGGATGTTCGGCATTAATGCGGCGGCGAGCCGTCATAGCAGGATAATTTGTCGCACCCTCTTGGATAAACATTTTTGCGTATTCGCCGGTTTGAATACGTTTCAAAGCCTTACGCATGGCATCTTTGGTTGCAGCAGTCACCACCTCGGGGCCGGTTACATATTCGCCGTATTCCGCATTATTGGAAATAGAATAGTTCATATTTGCAATGCCGCCCTCATACATCAGATCTACAATCAATTTCAGCTCATGCAAGCATTCAAAATAAGCCATTTCGGGTGCGTAACCGGCTTCAACCAAGGTTTCGAAACCGCATTTTACTAGCTCCACTGCGCCACCGCACAATACGGCTTGCTCACCGAACAAATCGGTTTCGGTTTCTTCACGGAAGTTGGTTTCGATTACACCACCTTTAGTTCCGCCGTTAGCGGCTGCGTAAGACAAGGCGATATCACGGGCTTTGCCTGATTTGTCTTGGTAAACGGCAATCAAAGTCGGAACACCGCCGCCTTTTTTGTACTCACTGCGCACAGTGTGACCCGGCCCTTTGGGGGCAATCATGATAACGTCTAAGTCTTCACGAGGTACGATTTGGTTGTAATGCACGTTAAAGCCATGTGCAAACGCCAATACGGCACCTTGTTTCAAATTGGCTTCAATCTCATTTTTGTAAACGAACGGCTGATTTTCATCCGGCAGCAAGATCATCACTACGTCGGCTGCTTTGGTTGCCTCGGCAACGCTCAATACTTTGTGACCCGCTGCCTCGGCTTTTTTCCATGAGCTGCCCGGACGTAGACCAATCACTACATTGACACCCGAATCTTTCAGATTCGCTGCATGCGCATGTCCTTGAGAGCCGTAACCGATAATGGCAACGGTTTTACCTTTAATCAGGGAGAGGTCTGCATCTTTATCGTAAAATACTTGCATGTTTACATTCCTTATGAATGATGGATGAGGGATTATCCGGTTTATTTTTAAATCGGTAGGCTGGGTATATCACCTTCACCTACCTCTTACTATTTCAAAACTTCAATACCAACAAATAATATACTTATATATAAGTATACGGTTGTTAATTTTTCAGACGGCCTAAATCTACTTTTAAAGTTTTAAAGCCGTCTGAAAACATCAGACTTTTAAAATCCGTTCACCGCGCCCAATACCTGCGGCCCCGGTACGAACGGTTTCGAGAATCAGGCTTTTATTGATGGTTTCTAAAAACGCATCAAGTTTATCGCTTGTACCCGTTACTTCAACCGTATAACTTTTATCAGTAACATCTACTATATGCCCCCGATAAATTTCGGCCAACCGTAATATTTCATCACGGTCTTTACCTACTGCACGGATTTTCACCAACATCAGCTCGCGCTCGACAAAACGGCTTTCATTCAAATCAACTACTTTCACCACTTCAATCAGTTTATTGAGCTGTTTGGTTATCTGCTCTATCACGGCATCATCGCCGTGAGTAACAATAGTCATGCGGGAGAGTGTTTTATCTTCGGTAGCTGCAACAGAAAGTGAATCGATATTATAGTCGCGGGCAGAAAACAATCCGACCACCCTGCTCATCGCACCCGATTCGTTTTCCAATAGGATAGATAAGATGTGTCTCATGGTACGCTCCTTGTATCGTAATCACGATCGTTTACATCGTTTACATCACTATCTTGCGGTGTTTCACGCATATGCGGCGGCAGTACCATTTCATCTAAGCCTTTACCGTTACCTACCATCGGGAAAACATTTTGTTTTTTATCGGTAATGAAATCCATGAATACGAAACGATCTTTTAGTGCCAATGCCTCTCGCAATGCACCTTCTACATCCGAAGCTTTTTCTATACGCATACCTACATGACCATAGGCTTCGGCCAATTTGACAAAATCGGGAAGAGAATCGAAATAGGTTTCTGATTCACGATTACTGTAATAAAGCTCCTGCCATTGGCGCACCATTCCCAAGTAACCGTTATTCAAGCAAATGGTTTTAATAGGCAGCTTGTATTGCAAGCAAGTAGAAAGCTCTTGGATATTCATCTGAATAGAACCTTCGCCGGTAATACAGCAAACATCTTTGCTCGGATCTGCAAGATAAGCCCCCATTGCGTAAGGCAAACCTACTCCCATCGTACCCAAACCGCCTGAATTCAACCATTGGCGCGGCCGGATAAACGGGTAATATTGCGCAGTAAACATTTGATGTTGGCCGACATCCGAGGTGATAATGGCTTCGTTATTGGTTACCTCCGCCAATGTTTGTATCACCATTTGCGGCAATATGATATCTCCCTCCATCTGAGGAATGCGCAAACAGTCACGACTGCGCCAAGATTCGACCGTTTCCCACCATTTACCCAGCAGCGCCTCATTAAATGACAGCTCCTGCTTTTTCCAAATACCGATCATTTCACGCAAAACATTTTTCACGTCTCCCACAATCGGAATGTCGGCTTTCACACGTTTGGAAATGCTTGAAGGATCGATATCTATATGAATGATTTTTTTAGGCTTCTCCGTAAACTTTGCCGGCACTGATACTACACGGTCATCAAACCGCGCACCTACTGCCAATACGATATCCGCATTATGCATAGCAAGGTTGGCCTCATAGGTACCGTGCATGCCGAGCATGCCGAGAAACTGTTTGTTTGTAGAAGGATAAGCTCCCAAACCCATCAGCGTACCGGTACAAGGTGCTCCCGTAAGCTGCACGAACTCCACCAACTCTTCTGAAGCATTACCTAACACAGCACCGCCGCCGAAATAAATAAGCGGACGCTTGGCGGCAGCCAACATTTGAATGGCTTTTTTAATCTGACCAGTATGACCGTGAGTAACCGGTTGGTAAGAGCGGATAAAAATATCTTCCTGCGGATAACTGAATTTTGCCATTGCCTGGGTGACATCTTTGGCAATATCAATTACTACCGGCCCCGGCCGCCCCGTTTTAGCAATTTGAAACGCTTTTTTAACCGTTTCCGCCAATTCGTGGATACTGGTTACCAAAAAGTTATGTTTCACACACGGACGTGACACACCGATCATATCAATTTCTTGAAAGGCATCCGAACCGATAGCAGGCGTTCCTACCTGACCGGAAATCACCACAAGCGGAATCGAATCCGCATAAGCAGTAGCAATACCGGTAATCGCATTAGTAGCGCCGGGACCTGAAGTAACCAATGCCACACCAACCTTTCCGCTGGTTCGTGCATAAGCATCGGCGGCATGTACCGCTGCCTGTTCATGGCGTACTAAAATATGCTGGAATTTATTAAGTTGGAAAAGCGCGTCGTAAATTTCAAGAACTGCGCCGCCGGGATAACCGAAAACGTATTCAACGCCCTCGGCCTTGAGACTTTGCACAAGGATTTGCGCACCTGATAATTGCATGGCTACCTCTTTTGTGTTGCGCGTAAACCAATAGGAACCGCCGGTTTCGCCACCGCACCTGTAATGCTATTTTCACAGGCAGCGATTTAGGGTACGCGCACTGCAAAAATCCGGCGACAACCAAGCAACCCAATCAATTGACTTAGACGCTTGAGAGTTTATCGAGTAAAGAAAAGATACAATAACTGAAAGCTCAATACCAAGCAAGGTAAAAACTTTCATAATTTAACACAAATTATTCATAAAGCAATTAACCTATGATTCTTAAAAGAAAAACAAATATAATTACAGCCGATACTTAAGGTATTAAACAACAAATCAAATGTGAAGATAATAAAAAAGCAGCCCCACCGGCTGCTTTTTCAAATCACAATTCTGGCGCACCCAACAGGGATCGAACCTGTGGCCTCCAGCTTCGGAAACTGACGCTCTTCCAACTGAGCTATGGGTGCATATAAGCTGGCTATTATTGCATAATGTACAAATAAGCACAATATTTTAACGATCCACTCTTCCTGCCCTGACTATTCTCGCTTTTTTTCTACATGAGGCCCAATCAGCCTTTTCCCTACAAATCGACCGTTTTTTGAGCTAAACTAAACTTTAAAGATTGGAAAGACACCGCGAATTCAGTATAATCCAGCAAATTATTGTTAATTCAATTTAACAAAATACTTTTTTCATAATATTTTCGTCACAACTACCAAAAACGGCGAGGCCAACCAAATGAATCAACCGAACAACAATAAAGCCCATGGCTCTGCAATCACCACTTTCGTGGGCGGTATCGTTATCCTGCTTGCGGTATTGTTTTTACTGGTGAAACTGGCAACCAGCGGCTATTACAGCGATGTTCAAGAAAGCAGCCAATCTGCTACCGAAACCCGTATTATGCCGGCCGGCAGTATTGCCATGGGTGACGGTACACCGGTGGGCGAGCGTACCGGCGAACAAATTTTCAATAAAATCTGTATTCAATGTCACGCGGCCGACAGCTTAGTGCCCAACTCGCCTAAAATTACCCATAATAACGAATGGGCTCCACGCATTGCACAAGGCTTTGATATCCTCTTCACCCATGCTCTGAATGGCTTTAAAGCCATGCCCGCAAAAGGTGGGGCTGCAGATCTGACCGACGACGAGCTAAAACGCGCGATCGTTTACATGACCAACCAATCTGGCGGCAACTTCGAAGCTCCGGCGGTAGGTGCCGCTTCCGATGCAGCTACGGCTGATGCTTCTGGTGCTGCAGCATCAGATACTGCCGCAGCCCCTGCAGCTGCTCCGGTAGCAGTTGCCGGCGGTGCAGATGGCAAAAAAGTATTTGAAGGATTGTGCATGGCTTGCCACGGTGCAGACTCCGCTATTCCGTTCTCCCCCAAAATCACACATAATGCCGATTGGACTGAGCGCTTGAAACAAGGCAAAGCCACCTTGGTAAAACATGCTATCGAAGGCTTTACCAACCCCAAAGGCGGCGTAATGCCTCCCAAAGGCGGCAATGCCAACTTAACTGATGCCGAAGTAGAAGCCGCAGTGGTTTACATGGCTAACCAATCCGGCGGTAATTTCTAAAATTTCTTCAATTAAAAAAGCGTATCTTTGTATAGATACGCTTTTTTATTTACTCTTTCTGAAAAGTATATTCGACATCGCCATCTAAAAAACTCCCTGGCCATTTTTGCTTACCAATATTCAATTAATGACCGTGATTGTTAGAGATTAAAACCTTTGTGTTCGCATTTCCCTACCTTTAAAAATAACGTAAGATGCCGTCTGAAACTGCATCAAAACCTTTATGAACAAGGATAATCATGCCTCGCTTCCTACCAGAACCCGCCATCTCCCATAATCTGCAGGACCAGACTGCCGTTATACTCATTAACCTCGGCACACCTTCTGCCCCCACCTCAGAGGCAGTCCGCCCGTATCTGCGAGACTTCTTATCAGACCAGCGGGTAGTTGAGCTACCTAAAGCTCTATGGCAGCCCGTATTGCACGGTTTGGTATTGACATTACGGCCTAAAAAAAGCGCACACGGTTATGAAAAAGTTTGGTTTCCTGAAGGCTCTCCACTGGCTGTTTACACCGAACGGCAGGCTGAGGCTTTATCTGCCAAATTAGGCAACACAGTTATTGTCCGTCATGCTATGACATACGGCGAGCCTTCCGTATCCCGGGTTATAAACGAATTGAAAGCCCAAGGTGTATGCCGCCTCTTTGCAATACCACTCTATCCCCAATATGCTGCCTCAAGCACAGGCGCGGCATTGGATAAAGTATTTCAAGTTTTATTGCAACAGAGAAATCAAATGAGCTTACGTACTGTTGCGCGCTTTTATGATCACCCCGGCTATATTGCAGCCATGAAACAACATATTGAAGCGTATTGGCAAGAATATGGACGCGGCGACAAACTGATGCTTAGTTTTCACGGTATTCCGCAAGCTAATGAGGAAAAAGGCGATCCCTATCAATATGAATGCAGGGAAACAGCCCGACTGCTGGCAGCTGCCTTGAATTTGAAAGAAAATGATTATATCGTTTCTTTCCAAAGCCAATTCGGCAAAGCCAAATGGATCGGACCCAGCACGCAGGATTTATTTGATACGCTTCCCAAGCAAGGGGTTAACAAACTGGATATATTCTGCCCGGGTTTTGTCAGCGATTGCTTGGAGACTATGGAAGAAATCGCTATTGCCGGACGGGAACAGTTCCATGAAGCCGGTGGTACACAATATCACTATATTCCCTGCCTCAACACCAACGCAAACTGGATAAACGCACTGGCAGACTTAGTTTTGCAAAACCTTCAAGGTTGGCCGCATTAGTTAAAGTTTTCATGTTAAATAAGGCCGTCTGAATATATTCAGACGGCCTTAAATTTCCAATGCGGGCTACTGCAAAATTTACCTAATCGGCAAGATTTACCAGACTCAAACTCTCTTTAGGGCAGCCGCCTCTTTAGCCAAACGGGTAATGGTATCCCAATCTTTATTTTTTACCGCCTCTTTCGGCGTCAACCATGAACCGCCCACACATAATACGTTCGGCAACGCCAAATATTCGGGAGCGGTTTTCAAGCTGATGCCGCCTGTCGGACAGAAGCGCACATCGGCAAACGGGCCGTAAAGTGCCTTTAACATCTCCGTTCCACCCACAACCTCGGCAGGAAACAGCTTCAACGTATCAATACCGTACTCCAAAGCCAGCATAAGCTCCCCCGGGGTAGCCACTCCCGGAATCACGACCGTACTACTTTGCTGAGCCGCTTTAACAAATTCGCCGTTCAAACCCGGGCTGATGGCAAATGCCGCCCCCGCATCTTCTACTGCTTTTAACTGTTTGCTGTTAACAACCGTACCGGCACCCACAATTGCTCCCGGCACTTCTTTTTTAATCAATCGGATAGCATCAATTCCAACCGGCGTACGCAAAGTAATCTCCAATGTTGGAATACCGCCCTCTACCAGCGCATGAGCCAAATCTACGGCAGTCGACAAATCATCAATTGCCATTACCGGAACAACCGCACCAGCACTTAAAATTTCACGTGCATTCATAAAATTGTATGCTCCACAAAAATCACATATCTTTTTCAGACGGCCTAATTCATATTAGAATTTTTAGGCCGTCTGAAAGGCATTAAACGAAATCACCGCCGAAACTCATGGCTCCGGTTTCTGCACTGCTGGACAAACTACGGAAACCAGCAAAGAGTTCCCGGCCAATGCCGTGACTACGGGCAGACAAGTCCGGAATCGGAATCTCTCGCGCATTAAATTCGGCTTCATCCATCAACACATTCAATTCGCCCGTCTCAGCATCAAAGCGCAACATGTCACCGGTACGGATTTTACCGATTGCCCCGCCCAACAAAGCTTCAGGGCTCATATGAATGGCTGCCGGAACTTTACCCGAAGCTCCCGACATACGCCCGTCGGTTACCAAAGCAACTTTAAAACCGCGCCCCTGCAATACACTCAGCTGTGGTGTTAACTTGTGCAATTCAGGCATACCGTTGGCTCGCGGCCCCTGAAAGCGTACAACGGCGATAAAATCACGTTCCAACTCACCTCGGTCAAAGGCAGCCAACACCTCACGCTGATCGTCAAAAACAATTGCAGGCGCTTCGATCACGCGGTGCTCGGGCATAACCGCCGACACCTTAATTACGCTACGGCCGATATTACCCTTCATCAAACGCAACCCACCATCAGGAGAAAACGGAGCCGATGCCGGTCGTAAAACGCTGTCATCTTGGCTCACTGCCACCGCATCCCGCCATTGCACCTTCCCGTCCACTAAAAACGGTTCACGCGTATAGGCACGCATACCGCGGCCAACCACAGTATCCACATCTTCATGCAGCAAGCCCGCATCCAGAAGCTCGCGAATCACAAATGCCAAGCCTCCGGCCGCCGCAAAATGATTGACATCCGCCTTGCCGTTTGGATAAACCCTGGCCAACAACGGCACAATATTGGAAATATCATCAAAATCATCCCAATTAACGATAATTCCCGCCGCACGGGCAAATGCAATCAAATGCATAGTATGATTGGTAGAGCCGCCCGTTGCCATTAAACCAACAATTGCATTCACAATTGATTTTTCAGTGATCATCTCGCCCACGGGCAAAATCCCGCCTTTTTTCACCGCTTCGGCCATATGCTCGCCAGCCGCCCGTGTCAAAGCCTCGCGCATTGGCGTATTCGGATTTACGAACGCCGAATTAGGCAAATGCAGCCCCATCATTTCCATCATCATTTGGTTGGAATTGGCCGTACCGTAAAAAGTACAAGTGCCCGGGCTGTGATAAGAAGCCATTTCACTCTCAAGCAAAACATCCCGCCCTACTTTCCCTTCGGCAAACAACTGGCGGATTTTCGCTTTTTCATTATTTGCCAAGCCGCTGGTCATCGGACCTGCCGGCACAAACAAAGCCGGCAAGTGGCCGAAACTCAATGCACCTATCAGCAAACCGGGTACGATTTTGTCGCACACTCCGAGATAAAATACCCCGTCAAACATTTGGTGCGACAAAGCTACCGCCGTGCTCATGGCAATAACATCACGGGAAAACAAGGAAAGCTCCATCCCTTCGTATCCCTGGGTAATGCCGTCGCACATAGCGGGAGTGCCACCTGCAAACTGAACTGTTGTGCCGTGCTTAAAGCATTCTTCCTTCAACCAAACTGGAAATTCTTCAAACGGCTGATGGGCAGATACCATATCGTTATATGACGATACGATGCCAAAATTAGGAACCTCTTCTTGTTTTAACTCGATTTTTACAGCTGAGGGAGCTGCCGCGAAAGCGTGTGCCAAGTTTGTACAACCCAAATTACTGCGCTGCAGCCTGCCTTTTCCGGCAGCCGCACGGATACGCTGCAAATAAGCTGTTCTGGTGGGCTTACTACGCTCGGTTATACGCTGGGTAACTACATTAATCGTAGGATGAATGGCGGTAGTCGTGCTCATTTTATTCTGCCTTTCTGGCTGGACAATCAAAGCATTACGTTATATATGAGGATGGAAACAGGCCGTCTGAAAAATGCTTTGCCATACCATGTAAAATAATGACCCATGTAATTTGGCTACATACAACCGAATTAGCAATCGGCACTTTAATATGTAGTTTTATAACATGATATCACCGAAAGATGGGCTGGTCTTTACCTAAATCAAATATTTTACCCAAAACAACATAGACAAAAACTGTAGTGGCGTGTAGGATTGCTACGAATCATTGTGGTGCATGTCCAAACATTCCCACCGTCATACAATATTATTATAATAGTGTTGTTATAAAATAAAATATTTCCGGTCTCATTACAGCCCGAGGGTCAGCAAGCACAAACCTTTTGTGGAATATGAAAGATAACGCAATGAATACACAAACAAACTTTGACTTGATCTTGTTTGGCGCCACCGGCGATCTGGCCATGCGCAAACTGATTCCCTGCCTTTATCAGGCACACGCCGCCGGCTTGCTACACCCCGAAGGCCGTATTTTGGGCGTAAGCCGCAGCAAATTCGATACCGCCGCTTTTCTAAAAAAAGTAGAGAGCGACTCAAAAATCCATATCAAAAACCACTTTAGCGATGAACTATGGAAAACATTCGTTGCCCGCATCCAATATCTCACCGTTGACGCTACCCGCCCGGAAACCTTCCTTGCCTTGGGCGAAACCGTTAATGCTCGGGAAAATACTGACAACGTAATTGTTTACCTTTCAACGGCACCTAAATTTTTCACACCGATTTGTGAGAATTTGGCCGCTATCGGGTTAAATAACGAAAAAGTACGCATAGTTTTAGAAAAGCCCCTGGGAACCGATTTAAAATCCTCGCAAGAAATCAATGCGGCCGTAGGCGCTTTTTATCAAGAAAAACAAATTTACCGTATCGACCATTATCTGGGAAAAGAGTCCCTGCAAAATTTGCTTGCATTACGTTTTGCCAACATCATGTTCGAGCCGTTATGGAACAACAAATATGTAAAAAGCGTCCAGCTGACCATTGCAGAACAACTCGGCGTAGAAGAGAGGGGTGAGTTTTATGACATTACCGGCGCCTTACGCGATATGGTACAAAACCATCTGATGCAGATGCTGTGTATGACAGCCATGGAAAAACCCGCAAGCCTTGACGCCGATGCTGTACGCGATGAAAAGCTGAAGGTAATCAAATCACTAAAACCACTAAGCCTACAAGATGTAGACCAAAATGTTGTCCGCGGCCAATATACCCCGGGCGAAAAAGACAGTATGCGCTTAAACGGCTACCTTGAAGAACACCAAGTGCCGCCGGAAAGCTGCACCGAAACCTATGTAGCCATCAAAGCCGAAATCCAAAACCAACGTTGGGCTGGCGTTCCGTTTTACCTGCGTACCGGAAAGCGTATGACCGGAAAAGTTGCGGAAATCGTTTTGAACTTCCGCGACTTAGATAACCATATTTTTGAAAACAGCCAAACTGCCCCCAACCGTCTGGTAATCGAACTGCAACCGACAGAATCTATCCGCCTCTATACCCAAGTCAAAACTCCCGGCGCAGGCAACCGTGTAGAAACTACCGCTTTAAGCGTGGACATGGGTCAAGCCATCGAGGGCCGGCGGGCCGAAGCATACGAGCGCCTATTACTTGATGTGATTAATGGCAAACTGGCACTCTTTAACCGTCGTGACGAGCTGGAAGCCGCTTGGGCATGGGTGATGCCGATTATGGAAAATTGGTCGCAAAGCCCGGTACCCCCACACGGCTATACCGCCAACAGCTGGGGCCCCGAAGCTGCACGCGCATTGTTGGCACGCGACGGTAACCTTTGGCATGAAGAGCAATAATACTTCATTTTCAGACGGCCTTTCCCAATCGGAAGGCCGTCTGAAAGCATCAAAAATACCAGATTGAGCAAAAGAGGAATAAATCATGAGCGTGCAATGGCACTCCTACAACTCACCCTCCGAAGCCGCAGCCGCATTAGCCGACGCCGTAGCTACAACACTGCGCAATACCTTGGATCAAAAAGGACGGGCTGTCTTGGCCGTGTCGGGCGGCCGCTCGCCTATTGCCTTTTTCGAAGCCCTCTCTCGAAAAGCATTGGATTGGCACAACACAGGCATTACCTTGGTTGACGAACGCATCGTCCCGACCAACCATCCCGACAGCAATACCGGATTGGTCAAACAATACCTACTGAAAAACCATGCCGCCGCCGCACACTGGATTCCGATGATTGAAGACGGTAAAAAAGATATGGATCTGCAACCTGAAAGTGCCGTCAAAACCGCCCTAACCCACTTCGTTCAGCCCGATATATTGATATTAGGTATGGGCGGAGACGGCCACACCGCCTCCCTATTTCCGCAAGCGCCCCAACTTGACCGGGGATTGGATATGAATAATACCGTTCCCTTACTACACACCTCACCCGTTACAGCTCCCCATGAACGTATTTCAATGACCCTACCAGCCATTCTCAACACTCCGGCAGTATTTCTGGCCATTCAAGGTGAAGAAAAAAAAGCGGTATATGATGCCGCCGCAACCGATATCAATAAAACCTACCCAATCAGTTATATTCTCAACGCACAAGAGGCTACTTGCCATGTCTACTACGCAAACTAACCCTCCAACAGCCTGGCCGCGCCTAGTGGCCGATATCGGCGGTACAAACGCCCGCTTCGCCCTTGAAAGCGCACCGCAAAAAATCGAAAAAGTGGAAGTGCTCGCTTGCAACGACTACAACACCATCGTAGATGCAGCCCGTGAGTATCTCAACCGCTGCGGCAACCCTAAAATCAGCCACGCGGCCATTGCCATCGCCAACCCTATTTTGGGTGACTGGGTTCAGATGACCAACCACCATTGGGCATTTTCCATTGAAACTACCCGCCAAGCACTCGGTTTGGAAACACTGATTCTTCTCAATGACTTTACCGCCCAAGCTTTGGCAATTACTAAAATGCCGAAAGAAGATCTGATTCAAATCGGCGGTTCCCAAGCAGTTGAAAACGCGCCCAAAGCCGTTATCGGGCCGGGAACAGGATTGGGAGTAAGCGGCCTGATTCACAGCAAAGCAGGCTGGGTGCCCCTTGCCGGCGAAGGCGGGCATGTCAGCTTTTCTCCATTTGATGATGCCGAGATGCTGATTTGGCAATACGCCAAAAAGAAATACGGTCATGTTTCCGCTGAACGCTTTCTTAGCGGCGCCGGCCTCACACTCATTCACGAAGCTCTGGCTTATCGGGAAGGTGTGAAACGCGACAAACTTTCTCCTTCAGAAATCAGCGAGCGCGCTTTGAGCGGTACCTCGCCCCTTTGCCGCTTAACATTAGATATTTTCTGCGCCATGCTTGGAACAGTATCCTCAAACTTAGCATTAACTTTGGGAGCCAGTGGGGGCGTATACTTATGCGGCGGCATTATCCCGCGCTTCATTAATTACTTTAAAAGTTCCCCATTCCGTAACCGCTTCGAAAGCAAAGGAAGGTTTGATGCCTATTTGGCTGCCATTCCAGTGTACGTGGTCTTAAGCGAATATCCGGGCATTTCGGGAGCCGCGGTGGCCCTGTCCAACCATTTGGGCGAAACCGACGCCACAGCTTCTTCCTAACAGACAACAGCCTGCCCAATTGTGAAAAACGTCATCCGGGCAGGCTGTTTTATTCTTGTTTCACAACTATAATATAGACTTAACTGCGGTAGCCGGGCGCGCTGCCGTATAGTTAGGGAAAACGACAAACCATCATACCGGCAAAGCTTTCAGACGGCCTGCAAACAAATATCCACCGCAAAGCCGCCCGGTTGATTTAACCGCCATGGAATACAACATGATGTTAAGCAAAATCAGCGAATCTCTAAATAATCTTTCCGGTGCAGAACGTAAAGTGGCCGAATGCGCATTGGCCGAACCCAAATGGTTTGTGCATGCTGCCGTAGCCGAAATTGCCGAACATGCATCAGTCAGCCAGCCTACAGTTATCCGCTTTTGCCGAAGCTTGGGCTATAAAGGGCTACCCGAATTCAAACTCGCACTGTCTGCCAGTATCGGCCACGAAGGCATGCCTTACGTCCACGAGGAGCTCAATGCAGACGACGATATGAACGATGTGATGGAAAAAGTGCTCGGTAACACTGCAGCTTCCATTTTGGGAGCGCGCCGCGCCTTGAAGGAAACCGATCTCGAAAACGCCATCGCCATGCTTACGCATGCCCGCCGGATTGAATTTTACGGCGTAGGTAACTCAGGCATCGTGGCACAAGATGCCCAACATAAATTCTTCCGCTTCGGTATCTCCACCGTTGCTTATGTTGATACCCATATCCAACTGATGGCCGCTTCCGTCTTAAGCGACCAGGACGTACTGGTCGTGATTTCCAATTCCGGTTCCTCCATCGAAGTATTGGATGCGGTCAGCATCGCCAAAGAAAACGGCGCCCAAGTCATCGCCATCACCCGCAGCGATTCGCCGTTGGCACAACTGGCCGATTGTGTATTGAGCGTTGTCGCCCAAGAAGATAGCGAACGTTATACCCCTATGATCTCACGCCTGCTGCAATTGGTTGTCATCGATATTCTCGCCATCGGCCTTGCCTTACGTTTAGGCGAAACCGCCAGTCTGCAATTGGAAAAAAGCAAACGTAGCATTCACAACAAACATAAACGCAAAGAACAAGAAAACCAAAAGGATCCTCAATAATGAAACACCTTCAAGATTTACCTTCATGGCGGCGGCTTTGGCAACACTTCGATGCAACCAAAAGCGACCATATGCGCCAATTATTCGCTACCGACCCCGGCCGTGCAGAACGCTATTGGCTGGAGGTAGGGGGCATCAAACTCGATTACTCTAAAAACCGCATCACCGATGAAACTTTAGCCCTATTGATGCAGCTGGCGCGGGAAGCCGGTGTACCCGAGCGTATGAAACAAATGTTTCACGGCGAAAAAATCAATACTACTGAAAACCGTGCCGTACTTCATATCGCCTTACGCAACCGTACCAACGCCCCAATTATTGTAGACGGCGAAGACGTTATGCCCAAAGTCAACCACGTTCTCCACCGCATGGGCGAGTTTGCACACGAAGTACGCAGCGGAGAATGGTTGGGCTATACCAACCAAGTGATTACCGATGTTGTAAATATCGGTATCGGCGGCTCGGATTTGGGCCCTTTAATGATGTGTACCGCACTCAAACCATTCGGCCATCCGCGGCTGAATATGCACTTTGTTTCTAATGTTGACGGTTCCCAACTGCGTGACGTATTGGAAAAAGTGCACCCCGAAACCACTCTATTCATTGTCGCCTCCAAAACCTTTACCACTCAGGAAACGCTTACCAACGCCCTTACTGCACGCGAGTGGTTTCTAAAACACGCCAATGATGAGGCCGCGGTTGCCCAACATTTTGTTGCCGTTTCCACCAATAAAAAAGCGGTTGCCGACTTCGGTATCGACACAGCCAATATGTTTGAATTTTGGGATTGGGTAGGTGGACGCTACAGCCTGTGGTCGGCCATCGGCCTGCCCATTATGCTTTATTTGGGCGAAGAGAATTTTATTGAGATGCTCAACGGCGCACACCTGATGGATCAACATTTCATTAATGCGCCGCTTGAAGCCAATATGCCCGTATTACTCGCCATGATAGGCGTTTGGTATATCAACTACTATGGCGGCGGCAGCCATATTATCGCCCCCTACGACCAACACTTGCACCGATTGCCCAAATTTATCCAGCAACTTGATATGGAAAGCAACGGCAAACAAGTTACCCTCGACGGCATGCCGGTAGAACATGAAACCGCACCGATTATTTGGGGTGAAACAGGCATCAACGGCCAACATGCCTTTTTCCAACTACTGCACCAAGGCACACACATCACCCCTATCGATTTGATTGCCTCACTGGAAAAACGCAGTAATCTGCCCGGCCATCATGAAATCCTTTTGGCCAATGTTTTCGCCCAAGCAGAAGCTTTCATGCGCGGCAAAACACCCGACGAAGTACGTGCGGAGCTAACCGCCCAAGGAGTAGACAACAACCGTATCGAAGAATTGGTACCGCATAAAACTTTTTCAGGCAACCGCCCCAGCAATATGATTCTGATGGATAAAATAAATCCGCGTAATATGGGCAGCCTGATCGCACTTTACGAACATAAAACGTTTGTGCAAGGCATCATTTGGGGCATCAATAGTTTCGACCAATGGGGTGTCGAATTGGGCAAACAACTGGCCAAAACGATTTTGGCAGAGCTCACCGGAGAAACCCCGGTTCAGAAACACGACAGCTCTACCGAGCGTTTGGTACGCCTCTACCGTAATGCCAACTGTGACAAAGATAAAGACTGCGGATGCTAAAGCGCAGTTTTACTTATACAGCATAAAATGCCGCATAAGCCATTACCTGATGCCGTCTGAAAATTTCAGACGGCATTTTTCAATGAAAACGCCGAATGTTTATAAAAATCGGATTATTTATACCGGCCGATTATTTGATTAATTTATGCTATAGCAGTAAATAATGATAGGCAAGATACTTTTTTAGCAGTATCATTTCATACCTTTCTTAACAAACATTAATATATTATATATCTCAACTAAAGGACGAAATCATGTCTACGCAATCACAAAATAACAATACCGCCTTATCGGTATTGACCGCGTTATTCTTCATGATGGGTTTTATTACCTGCATGAACGATATCCTGATTCCACACCTGAAAGCGATTTTTGAACTCACCTACGCGCAAGCGATGCTGATTCAATTCTGCTTCTTTACCGCCTATGCCATCATGTCGATTCCCATGGGCAAATTAGTTGAAAAACTCGGTTATAAAAACGGCGTAATCGGCGGCTTTTTGCTGACTGCTGTAGGTTGCTTGCTGTTTTACCCGGCTGCCGGCAGCGCGTCTTATCCGATTTTCTTAGGCGCATTATTTATTCTTGCTTCCGGCGTTACTCTGCTGCAAGTGGCCGGTAACCCCTATGTAACCTTACTGGCCAAACCTGGCAAAGAATCTTCTACCCTGACCTTGGTGCAGGCATTCAACTCTCTGGGTACCACTATTGCTCCGCTTTTCGGCTCTTTACTGATTTTGACAGACGCAACCCAGCAACTCACTAAAGCCCAAGAAGTAGAATCCGTACAAATCCCCTATCTCGGCTTGGCCGGCTTACTGGTATTGCTGGCGATTTTTGTCAAAATGATCAAATTGCCCGACGCGCGTAAAATCGCCGAGGCAGAAACCGAACACAACCCGGATGGTAAAACCAGCGTTTGGCAATACAAACACTTGGTATTAGGTGCCATCGCAATCTTCTGCTATGTAGGTGCCGAAGTATCCATCGGTTCGCTTTTAGTAAGTGTTATGGAAGAAACCGCAGGTCTCAGCCACTCTACCGGTGCCAAATATCTGGCTCTCTACTGGGGCGGTGCAATGGTAGGCCGTTTCTTGGGTTCTGCCGTAATGAACAAAATTGCGCCCAACAAATACTTGGCGTTCAACTCCGTGATGGCCATCAGCCTGATTACTATTGCCATTTTGGCAAACGGCGGCGCAGTTTCTATGTGGGCCTTGCTGGCAATCGGCTTCTTTAACTCAATCATGTTCCCAACTATCTTCTCTTTGGCAACCAAAGGTTTGGGTAAATTCACCAGTACGGCATCAGGCATTATCTGTACCGCTATCGTAGGTGGTGCCGTGGTTCCCTTGATCCAAGGCTTTGCTGCCGACCATGTTGGCCTGTTGTTATCATTTATCGTATCTGCCCTTTGCTACCTCTACATCGTATTCTTCGCTGTAAAAGGTTACAAAGCAGATCGTGCATACTGATAAAATTAATCTTTTGCCAGTTTAAAAACACCACCCGAGTATATTCGGGCGGTGTTTTTTTATTGCTTTTCCAAATATTTTTTCAACAGAACCGACAATATTCCCCATCTACAATAAGGCCGTCTGAAAACAATTCAGATGGCCTTTTTCACCCGAGTTCAATCCGCAAACTCTATACCAAATAAAATAACCTTATCCCATCTTTTTACATAAATCTGATCTTACCGGCATCTTTAAACTTAAGCGCCATATTGCAAATCGTACAATATCAAAATAAAAAGGGGCGGCTACCATATCGGATAGCCGCCCCTTTTCAAACTAAAATCAAATACCGCCGCCTTGGGCTTTAATTTTTTCCGTACCAAACTCCAACTTGCTCAAAGCAGACAAATACGCTTTTGCCGTCGCTACCAATACATCCGTATCCGCACCTTGACCACTCACTACCCGACCATTACGAACCAAGCGTACAGAAGTCTCACCTTGACTTTCCGTACCTTCGGTAACAGCATTAACTGAATAAAGCTGCAATACCGCGCCACTATTTGCCATACTCTCAATAGCCCTGAAAATGGCATCAACAGGGCCAGAGCCGTTGGCGACGGCGCGATGCTCCTGTCCACCTACGCTGAATACCACTTCAGCCGTCGGCAATTCGCCTGTTTCGGTAGAGATTTTTTGTGAAATAAATTTATAGTGGTCTTGTGAAAGGGTAGCCAGTTCATCTGATACCAACACATGCAAGTCTTCATCAAAGATTTCGCGCTTTTTATCGGCCAGCTCTTTAAAACGGGCAAATGCAGCATTTAATGCCTCTTCGCTTTCCAACTGGATTCCCAAGTCAGCCAACTTGGTTTTAAAAGCATTACGACCTGAAAGCTTACCCAAACTCAAACGGTTTGCCGCCCACCCTACCGATTCTGCCGACATAATTTCATATGTTTCCCGGTGCTTTAACACCCCGTCTTGGTGAATTCCTGATTCGTGGGCAAAAGCATTGGCACCCACAATTGCTTTATTAGGTTGTACCGGATAACCGGTAACAGTAGACACCAGTTTGGAAGTCGGCACAATTTGCACCGTATCAATACCGGTGTCCAAGCCGAAAACATCATGACGGGTTTTAAACGCCATCACGATTTCTTCCAAGCTAGCATTGCCTGCACGCTCGCCCAAGCCGTTGATCGTACATTCCACTTGGCGCGCACCGCCTTGTACGGCAGCCAAGGAATTTGCAACGGCCAAGCCCAAATCATTGTGGCAGTGTGCCGACCATACCACTTTGTCGCCACCCGGCGTTTTCGCAATTAACTCACGGAAAAAAGCCTCGGTGCGGTGTGGCACAGAATATCCCACCGTATCCGGAATATTGATAGTCGTCGCTCCTGCTTCGATAACGGCTCCGCAGATTTCCGCCAGAAAACTGATTTCGGAACGTAACGCATCCTCACACGAAAACTCTACGTCATCGGTATATTCTTTAGCAATGCTTACCGCCTTAACAGCCGCCTCAATCACCTGCTTCGGCTTCATCTTCAGTTTATATTCCATATGAATCGGGCTGGTAGCGATAAAAGTGTGGATGCGTCGCTTGGCAGCCGGAGCCACCGCCTCTCCCGCTGCCCGGATATCACGTTCTACCGCACGGCTTAAGGAACATACGGTTGCCGTAGTCAGCGTTTTGGCAATTTCATTTACCGCTTCGAAATCACCCGGGCTGGCCGCAGCAAAGCCTGCCTCAATCACATCGACACCTAATTTTTCCAGCTGGCGTGCCACACGGATTTTTTCCTCTTTGGTCATTGCCGCACCCGGCGACTGTTCTCCATCACGCAAAGTGGTATCGAAAATGATAATACGGTTATCGGTAGGCATAGTTTGTTTCTCCAATGAAGAATGCTGTTGCATAAAAGCATTCAAGTCCAACGGTCGTCCTTGTGCATCAGCCAAAGCACTAAGCTTCTGCAATTGGCTCAACGGCAGTGAGCCACGGGCACGCCATTTATAAATAGCTGCCGTGCTGGCTGCATTTTGCGGGTCAAACTTCTTCAATGCCTCGGCCAAGGCATTAACGCCACCGAAAAAAGCAATTAAGCGGTCAATGTCCAATTGCATGATGCACCTTTAATCTTTATAAATAATTTTCAACGTTGATAACCACTGATTATACGCAAATCAGACAAAACGGCAATATTTTTTAGAAAAAATAAAAAACACTCCAAATTATTTAATCATAAATATACATTTTGTCCAATTTGGGTAAAATTTTCAGACGGCCTTAGCAATTCGACTGCATGCTCCAAACCATACCGCCTTATTCGCCAATCCTCTTCACACTTATCCTTTTATGTAAGGCTTCCATAGATTTATAGTAAACTGCCTCTTAATATTTATTCCATACCTTATAAAAACACAATGCCTACCTATATTCCTACCGATCAGAACACTACTATCGAATGGCGCACCGAAAGCCTGCAAAAACCGCCCGTACATGCCGTTTATATCCGCGAACAAAGCGCCGCAACCATTTTAAAAAACGCATATACAAATACCGCCAGCATTTGGCAGGGGGATTTCCATAATGCCAAACAGGTTTTATCCGCCATCAAAAAGCGCATACGCAAACCCGCTAAATCCACAATAATCCAACAAGCTCCCGCCATCGCATTTCATCACCACCGCATGCAGCAAGCACAACAAAGCCGCTTACTAAACATGCTGGCAATAGAAATACAACCCGGTTTCCAACTCGATTTGCCGCGGGCACCCGATATCCACGCCGCCCTAACCGATATTTATCCGCACCCAAATGAACAGCCTTTCGCCATGCCGCTTAATTTATTACTCGGCCTAATCGGCGCGCACGAGTGGCACAAAAAAGGTGTCGATATTGCCCAAATCGGAGGCAAAATCCATGTTCCCTTCGGCGTATTCTCGCCACTACGTGGCGAATACCTGCAACTTGCAGCAGAAGCTCCATTGCCCAACCAATGCCAAACCGCATTTGATATCGGCACAGGCAGCGGCGTTTTAGCAATTCTACTAGCCAAGCGCGGCATCCCGCATATTACCGCTACAGATACTAATCCGAATGCTATCAACTGCGCCCGCCGTAACATCGAACAATCCGGCACCGCCCGGCAAATCACCTTGCAGCAAACTGATTTATTTCCGGAAGGAAAAGCAGATTTAATTATCTGCAACCCACCCTGGCTGCCTGCCAAACCTACCTCCGCAATAGAAACCGCCCTATACGATCCAGACCACCAAATGCTGAAAGGCTTTTTGGCCGGAATTGGAAAACACCTTAATCCGCAAGGTGAAGCATGGCTGATTATTTCCGACCTTGCCGAACATCTGGGGCTACGCACACCCCAATTTTTACACCAATCCTTTCAGACGGCCTCTCTAAAACTGCTTGCAGTGCACAGCATCAAACCCCGGCACGCTAAAGCAGCTGATACAACCGACCCGCTTTCCTTTGCCCGCAACCAAGAAACTACCTATCTGTACCGGCTTAGCCTTACTTAACAAAAAATGGCCTGCAAAACACAAAAGCCGGAGCGATATTCCACTCCGGCTTTTCTCTTATCCACAACCTCAAACAAAACCTAATATCTGATTTCGATATTTTCCTTATCCGCGGCAAGTTGATATTCCATTTTATTGCGCTTTCCGCTACTGGTAATTTCAAAATACTTAGAAAAATCCCCCAATCGCTTTTTCAATTTTTTCTTAATTGTACTGGGCACCTCTTTCCAAATATCATGTATTTTATCTGCCTTATCCAATCTTTCCCATTCCTCTTCCCTGGCTTGCACGGCTGCTCGGCCCTTTCCCTTAAATTTTTTATTCAAATTCTGGTAGTGATGCCAATATTTTTTCTTTAACAGCTCATAATCTTGATGAGTTCGTTTCTTCACCAATATCTTGCCATCCAATTTGAATTCAGCCATAGCCAAATAAAAACAAAATTCCCTCACAGGCAATTTGATTGGCTCCGTACCATGACACACTATGCTTAAATCGGCACAATTAATCACCAAACGGAAATCAGCCAAGTTTTGTTGGGTTAACGCCACCGCTTGGGAAAAACTCCACTCCTCATCCAAAGCCAATTGCGGCATCCCCTCCCGCATCCGTACAAAAGGAATATCTGCCAACATCACTTTAGCCGCAGCGGCATCACGCAGACCTAAAGGCGTATCCAAAATCCGCGAACTTTTCGGCGGGTAGAAAAAATCACGGTTCTGCTCAAAAGCCTCTTCTACCAATACATGTGATAATTTATCCCACCTTCGCCCGAAAAGAGACAACGCATAACCTATATAAAAGCCCATCGACTTACGCCCGCCTGCTATTGATACATGCAGCTCCGTATATTCATCGGCACACAAATCATGAATGAAGCGCACAATCTGATCGGCCGCCAAGCTGTTTTCCTCGGGAGTTCGGATATCAACTAGAGGCTGCCCCAAAGCATCACGGATCACCCGGATATTATCCGCATTAAAATCAATATTCCCCAACCCATATTCCGCACAGAGATTTTCAAAAAAACCTTCCCTACCCAATAATGAAGCTGAGATATTATCGGCTCCCGTTTGTGTGGTCAGAACATATACTTTTTCAGGCAGCCAGCCATCCCGGCAATATAAAGCATATATCGTTTCCGTAACGATTTGCGGCGACATACCCGTTACCGCTACCAAAATTTTACGCCGTTCAACCATAAATCCACTTTTCCATTATAGTTTTCATGCCCGTCAGGTTACTTTTCTCAATCACATCAATCTGTGAGCTAAGGGCACGGTCGCGAGAATGAGACGGAAGCCCGTGATAAGAAACAAACATGGCCCGTGTGCGCAATCCGCCAAGTTTTTTTAATGACTCCAGCTTATACAGAGCATCTTCGGCCTTCTCCTCCCTCTTGGCAAAATTAGCCGTTTTACATTCAATCACATGTAAAACATTATTCGCCAACAATACAACATCCAATTCATTGTGCGCCTCAATACCAGCCTTGGCATTAACAATCTGCACGTTTATAGCGATATCCTGCACACCCGGCAACGATTTGGCGATATCAAATACATAATCCTCAAACCAGCCTCCTGCTACATAGCGGAGAGCATCCTCATCGGGAAAACACAGCTTGCCATCATCCACCTCAGCCAACCCGTGTTTTTCCAAAAGATCCAACAACTGCTCTCTCTCCTCGCTCTTGGGTATATCACATACTGTTACATACTCTTTTTTCTCCTTTATCGCCTTTGAAATTGCATAATTCAATGCCGGCAAACCTTCTGCCAAAATCGTATGCCTGACCAAATCCTGGGCAAAAGGCAGCCATGTTTTATGACTTACCTGCTTTTGCAAAGGAGCCTTGGCCGGATAGCCATGTAAGGCCAAATAATCCTCAATTTTCATTTTCGGAGGCTGCAAAGTAAAACGCTCCTTATCTCCCGCACCAAGCAACAATACCTCATTACTATCAGCAGTAAAGTAAAAAGCAGACCTTCCTACCTCTTTAAACATGCCATAAGCTGCAATAGCCATCAACTTGGTGCCGCCGGTAACATTCAAAGCAATCTGATCATTCTCTACATCGCACAACAACTCCAACAAACGCTCCTCAACACCGGCCATATCATATTCGCTCGGCAAAGCAATTTTCTCCACTTGCACCTCTGGGCAACGCTTCTTTAAAGCACCCGCCAAAGCATCTGCCTTTGCTTGCATTTTTTCCGTTACCAGCAACAATACCTTGCCCGGGCGGAAATCTTTATCCAGCACGGGCACAAAATTCGGCACAGCTTGATCGGATACCAAACACACATGTACATCAAACTTCTTCATAATCTCTATTTTCCTTTTTCAGACGGCCTTATAAAGCCCGTACATCAAACCGCTGCAAACGGCAGCCCAAACGCTCCATCTCCTCAACGGAATATTCCGAACCACGCCTTGATTCCGTTTGAGGCAGGGTTAAAAAATAAAAAGCCGCACCGCGCGCGCATACTTCGGCTGCCAAATGCAACGGCAGCGTACCCAATACCACGTCGCCCGGCCGCACATACACCGGATCCAAATGGCGCACAAAACGATCCACACGCCATTCCGGCTGCTGCTTCATCCACTCAATGGCTCCCTCATGACGGGATACAAAATAAATCATAGCCCTTATGTATCTACTGAAAATAAAAACATATTCTACCCGGCAAAATTGCCAAAAACAGCACAGACAAATTTGTGACACCGATACCAATCGTCTACACAGGCCGTCTGAAACAACCCTCAGCCCGAATCAACTATCGACAACCAAACCCCTTCCGGCATCCAATCCCCTCCCAAAGCACGGCACACACCGCCCTGAGGCAAGCAATACGCCCGCAAATCATCCTCCTTCGGATCCAGTAACGACATCAAGCCCTGCATACAACATTCAAAATCCTCACGATGTCCGACCAGCAAAAACACACTGTTTTGCAACGGCAAAGCATAGCCGCACACAAAACGGTAAACACGCAGCAAACGGCGCGGGCAGGCAACATCATACGCAATCAGCCACCGCATCATCCACCCGATATATTTCAGACGGCACCAACACCGCTTCATTACCTTCGGCGGCATATCCCAAATCACGCAAAAGCCCTACGCACAAACTATAAAGCAAAGGCCGCCATTCCTTGGCTGCCCTCTCATAAGCCGGATAAAAACGCATTCTTCCTGCTTTCCCCATTTCGCATGCCTCGCCGCGCATCAAAAAATCCTCCGGCCTCAGCACGCCTCCGGCAAACAAGCCCGCCGCCCACTCATCATAAAGTGGGCGGACAGACTCAAGCAAATCACTGGCCAACGACTCCCGCCCATGAGCCACCGTATGGTAAAAGCCCAAAAAAGGATCCAACCCAACCAAATAAATCTGCCGCACCAGCTCAAAATGCAACATCGTATAACCCAACGAAAGCACCACATTGAAAGCATCTTTCGGCGGACGGCGGTTTCTGCCCGAAAAGCCCAAAGAAGGCGGCAACACCACAGCCAAAGCAGCAAAATAATGTGCCGCGGCCGCACCCTCCAAACCGCGTAAAGCTCCGATATCCGACGCCCGCTCCGTTTGAGCGGCAACCGTACGCAATGTCTCAATCATATTGTGCAGCCGTGCCCGCCAGCTTTCGTTTTCCGCCGCAAACTTTTCCAATAAGGCCAGCTGCCGCCCCACCTTTGCCGCCACCCATAAGCGCGCCATCTTCAAACAAAACGCCGTATCCTGTGCCAAAGCAAATTGAGCCGCGCGCCGCTTCACATCTACCCTCAAGCTGGGCATCATCAATACAGGTTCGCGCTTACGCCCTCCCAATACCAATACACCCACCCCCTGCTCGCCCAACTTGCCCAATACCGCAGCAGACAGTAAAACGTTTCCCCTGATGCATACCCTTTCCAGAATCCGTAAAGGTACCGTCGCCACCCTTTCATCACCATCGTACAACACCAAAGCCGCCCCATCGGCCCGTAAAGTCAAACCCTTTCGATCGATAAACAAAACAGTCATCACACCACCATAAAGACATCAAAAGCCAAAGGTTTCGCAATACCAAACAAAACAGGCGGCTCGCTTTCAGACAAACGAACCACCTGCAATTTATCCCCACTGGCAATCATATTAGGCAAGCGCCGGCACAAATCTGCCAACTCGCCTGCCGTGAGCCAACACTCGAATAACGATTTTTGTCCGCCTACGGCATAACCGCGCAGTATCTCCCTTACCCGGCGCCGCATGCGTGCATCCGAAATATCATAGGCAAATAAATATAAATGCCGTTTAGCCATCATTTCCCCTTGTTAAGTTTTAAAGATTCAGACCCCGATTTTATGGGGCTTTTTTTAAACGTCGAAAAAAATGAAATCTGAAAACCAAATGCGTCTTAATCCCCGATTTTATGGGGCTTTTTTTAAACTCAATACGCCTTGATAAATATAAAAAGGATTAAAAGTCTTAATCCCCGATTTTATGGGGCTTTTTTTAAACAAAATGAAAAGCCTGTACAGCAAGCTGAAAGGCGTCTTAATCCCCGATTTTATGGGGCTTTTTTTAAACAGGTATCATCTCTACAGAGAGTGCCTCGAAAATGTCTTAATCCCCGATTTTATGGGGCTTTTTTTAAACTTGTAACGGAACAATATGCTGACGGTACAGAACTGTCTTAATCCCCGATTTTATGGGGCTTTTTTTAAACCCATGCTGCATTTAAATCAAGAAAACCTGAAGTAAGTCTTAATCCCCGATTTTATGGGGCTTTTTTTAAACAGTGAACGATACCCACTTAGTATCACGGTGGACGGTCTTAATCCCCGATTTTATGGGGCTTTTTTTAAACGTTCAAAAGCTGCTAGAAGAGAAAATTCTTTTGCGTCTTAATCCCCGATTTTATGGGGCTTTTTTTAAACTTTTACTTTTGCCCAAGATACCGTCGCATACGCTCTCGCCGTTGATCCGTCCTATTTAAAACAAAGCTTCCAGTCTAAACAAAGCACCTATATGGTGATCTCGTTTGGCACTTCGGTCATTGTAATAATTTACTTCGGTTTGTGCATACAACCAATCGCGGTAAATAGGCTGACGGTAACCTGCAAAGGGGCCATAGCTATTAATATCGGCTTTTTTACTTTTAATTGGGCCACCTGCGTAAAGCCCGTAATTAAACCATTTACCGGGTGCCAAATCATGCTGGCGGTACAGACTATTGCCCCAACTCCATGCTTCATTACCATCGGTATGGGTATATTGGGTGTGCAAATGGTTTGCAATAAAAGGTTTGCCCGGTGGAGCTTTACGTATTTCGAAATTGGTACGGGCATAATGCTCGCTGTCAATTCCATAACGGTAAATCTGCTCGACCGAAGTAGTATAGTTATTCGCCAACTGCCAATTTTTCCCTGCCTTTACACGCGCATAAAGATCATCACCGGAGCGGATACCTATGTCAAAATCCGTGTCCAACCCTGTAAGCCTAGATATGTCCGACCACCGTAATGCTAAGGAAGAATTATTTTCCCGTGTACGGCTGCCGTTGAAAGTTTTATCCGGATCATTGTTTTGCAAACCATCTTTACCTAAATGGGCATTGTCGGCCATTTGATTATCTAATTCATCATCACCGAACACTACGCTTAGTTTTCTCTCCAACACGGGCAGCTTGACACGGCCTCTAATCCGCGGCTTTACCGAAAAATCATCGTATTTATTCCATTCGGTATCCACAAGTATCCGCAGAGTAGCCGTAGCGGGATTATTCGGATCCGGTGCTCCAAACCAACCGTCCATTTTCTCTGCGATACGGTCTACTCCTTTACTGATGCCATCATGTTGTTTATCAACCCAGTTGCTCTTTTGCTGCTCGATCGGATTGGAAACGGTATCAATGCCCTTGACAGGAGTATTTTCAGCCCATGCGGTCATACTGCACAACACTAAACCCAAAGAAAAAGACGGTAATATTTTTACTTTTGCCTTCATAGTTGCACCCTCTGCCTATTATTTTGATTCACAGTGTAGAACATATCGTTTTTATCTTGCTACTTACTGAAAAATCATTATTTTGTTTATTTTCATAAAAGAGTATAACGCTGATAAACCTATATGCAAATACTACCTATTTATAGACTAATTGTTCCGTATGATATCAGAGGCCGTCTGAAATTTTTCAGACGGCCTCTTCTTCAAACAAACCCAAAAATCAGCACTATTAATTAATGTTATTTATTCGACACGCTCGCCGTGTACATTCAAATCCAACCCTTCACGCTCAACATCTCGCTCGACACGCAGTCCTCCGCATACCAAACCGACTGCCTTCAAAATGATCAAGCTCATCACGCCGCTGTATATAACGGTAGTCAGCGCATCTTTTACTTGGATAAACAACTGGCTGCCTATGGTCGTGTCTCCGCCAAAAATTTGGTTACTAAAAAATATACCTGTTAATACGGCACCCACTAAGCCACCGAAACCATGAATGCCAAAAGCATCAAGCGAATCGTCATAGCCCAATTTGTGTTTCAATACAACTGATGAAAAATAACAGGCAATTGCGGTCAATATACCAATCCACATAGCTCCTTGCGGATCAACAAAACCGGCGGCCGGGGTAATGCCCACCAAGCCGGCTACAGCACCTGATGCCAATCCCAAAGCTGATGGACGGTTACCGGCAATTTTTTCACATACCAGCCAAGCCAATGCTGCAAATGCGGCAGCGATTTGGGTAACCGCCATCGCCATTCCCGCCGAAGCATTGGCAGCCACTGCAGAACCAGCGTTAAAACCAAACCAGCCTACCCACAACATGGCCGCACCGGTAAGAGTTAAAGCCATATTATGCGGAGGCATGGCTTCTTTACCGTAACCGACACGTTTACCCAAAACCACGGCGGCAACCAAACCTGCAATACCGGCGTTGATATGCACTACCGTACCGCCCGCGTAGTCAAGTACCCCGCCCTCACCCATAAAACCACCGCCCCATACCCAGTGAGCCGTCGGCACATACACCAGCATCATCCATAAACCTGAAAAAAGCATCATGGCCGAATACTTCATACGCTCGGCAAATGCACCCGTAATGATGGCGGTTGAAATAATAGCAAACGTCATCTGAAAAAACATAAATACGGTTTCCGGTATGGTTCCCGCATTAGGCGATACCGTCAGCATTTCTTTGTGTATATCCACACTCATACCGTTTAAAAACAACCGTTCGAAACCGCCGATAAAAGCATTGCCGGGTGTAAATGCCAACGAATAACCCGCCACCATCCACAACACGCTTACCAAAGCCGCAATTGAAAAACTGTGCATCATAGTGGAAAGCAGATTTTTCTTACGCACCATACCACCGTAAAACAAAGCCAAGCCCGGTAATGTCATAAATAACACCAAAGCGGAGGAAGTCATAATCCAGGCGGTATCACCTGAATTAATGGCAGAAAAAGGCTTCCACCAATCTGCCGTATTCTGCGCCATTGCCGCTGCCGGCAGCAGAGAGAAAGCCACTACCGGGATTTGTCGAATTATTCTCATGATATTTTCCTTTTAACAACCGCCTAACGCCCACACAATAAAATGAAATTTAATTACACAGCAACTTCGCCCGTTTCTCCCGTTCGGATGCGTATCACCTGCTCTACCGGTGTTACAAAAATCTTACCGTCACCTACTTTTCCTGTGCGCGCCGTTTCAATAATCGCCTCTACCGCCCGTTCCACCTGCTCATCAGGCAACACGATATCAAGCTGGATTTTAGGTAAAAAATCGACTGCATATTCTGCACCACGATAAACTTCGGTATGGCCTTTCTGGCGGCCAAAACCTTTCACCTCACTCACCGTCATCCCCTGAATTCCTATATCACTCAAGGCCTCGCGCACATCATCAAGTTTAAACGGCTTGATCATCGCAGTAATTTTTTTCATTGCCCTCTCCTTTTAAAAATGTTGACAATTTTTACGAAAATCCATGCCTCGAACATTACTGCCAAAGTTATTTTTTCGCAAGAGTATTGTTGACAATTTTCATCATTAAAAAACTATTTAGCAGGATTATGCGTTAAATTTCACCCACGCCTTTTGTTAAATAATTTCATCAAGCAAAAATATAAATTTATCTGTCTGTTTTTATATTTTTTTGAATGAATATTCTTTTGAACAGACGAACAAATGGAAAATAACATTATGATTTTTCATTATAGTAAATAAAAATTTCAAAATTTATTTTCTATTTTTAAAATGTTTGCAGTATCACAATGTTGGAAAACAACATAGTCAAATACATATTCATACAATATTTTGGAGTAAGGCGGCACTCAGGTATAATCAACATTTCAGCCTTGTGCGCTTTGGCACACTATTCTCATTTCCTTTATCAGAGAACCTGCTATGTTAGTCTGCAATCCGTATGAAATTGTGATTCACGGCACCACCAGTAAGGGCAAAACGTTCCGCCCCAGTGATTGGGCCGAACGCTTGTGCGGTATTTTGTCTTCATTCGACAAAGGCAACCGGCTGTCATATCACCAATGGGTGCGCCCGATTTTGGTTGATAAAGTCCGCTGCGTAGCAGTGGATAAAAAATTGGAAGAAATCAATCCGGCCATGTTCCGCTTTTTGATGGACTTCGCAGCCGATAATGACTTGCGGGTTATGGATTGCCAAGCTCTGATGGCAGAGCGGGACCAACAAGCCTCAGCAGAAGCAGAGCTGTCTTTGGCTAAGGCCATTCAGGAAAAGCAAGCCGCCGAAGCAATGCCCGCCAAAGAAGAAGTTGGAGACGTATCCAGTACTTTGCGAGAAATTGGTGCGAATGAAACCGCCGTGGCATTTGCCGCATTAAGCGTGTTGCGCCCAATGCTCACCGATGTCAACCGTTTTGTAGAACAAGTCAATAATCTGCAACGGAATCAAGGTTACCGCCTGTTGGGTGTTTTTGAAGAAGGCAAAACCAATGCCGTAGCGGTTTGCGGTTTCCGAGAAGAAATCAATTTAGTGAGCGGCCGACATATTCATATCGACGATGTGGTTACCGTACCCCAAAGCCGCGGCAAAGGCTACGCCGCTCGCCTGCTCGAAGCCGTGCGCAAAATTGCCGAATCGGAAGGTATTCCGCAAATCCATATCGATTCTAATGTAGGTACGGAGCGCGCTTCCGCACACCGTCTATATTTTGAAAATGGTTTTGAAATCAGCGCACATCATTTTGTAATGAAGCTAGACCAACCAAAATAAGATAAAATTACAATAAAATGTTTTATCTCAATTCCGAACACACATTTATTTAAAAGTTTAAAAAAGGCCGTCTGAAAATATTTCAGACGGCCTTTTATTCAGCACTCAAGAATTAATCTTCGTAATTCTCAATACTCGGGCAAGAACAAACCAAATTACGGTCACCATACACATCGTCCACGCGGTTCACACTCGGCCAGAATTTGTTTTCACGCACATAAGATAACGGGAAAACGGCTTCGTCACGGCTATATGCGCGGTTCCATTCGCCGGTAACATTGAAAGCGGTATGCGGCGCATTAACCAGAGGGTTGTCATCCTTCGGCCACTCGCCGTTTTGTACTTTCAACGCCTCGGCCTTAATCTGCTTCATAGCGGCAATAAAGCGGTCAAGTTCGGCTTTGCTTTCCGACTCGGTCGGTTCGATCATCAATGTACCCGGCACAGGGAATGACATGGTCGGCGCATGGAAACCGTAATCCATCAAGCGTTTGGCGATATCAACTTCGGTAATGCCGCTTTCTGCTTTCAAAGGACGCAAATCGATGATGCACTCATGCGCTACCCGTCCGTTTTTACCCGTGTAGAGTACGGGGTAATCGCTGCTTAATTCATGGGCGACATAGTTGGCATTCAAAAGAGCCGACTCGGTTGCTAAACGCAATCCGTACTTACCCATCATGGTGATATACATCCACGTAATCGGCAAAATGCTGGCCGAACCGAACGGAGCGGCAGAAACCGCACCCATGCCTTCGGTCGCACCCGGAACCGGTGCGACACTATGGCTCGGAGCAAAAGGCGCCAAGTGTGCTTTCAAACCGATAGGGCCCATACCGGGGCCGCCACCGCCGTGCGGAATACAGAAGGTTTTATGCAGATTCATGTGCAACACGTCTGCCCCCACTTCCGCCGGCTGCATAATGCCGACTTGCGCATTCATATTCGCACCATCCATATATACCTGCCCGCCGTTTTCATGAATGATACGACAAATATCGCGGATACCCTCTTCGTACACACCGTGGGTAGACGGATAAGTAATCATCAGCGCGCCTAACGTATCTTTATACTGCTCGGCCTTGGCTTGCAAATCTGCAACATCCACATTGCCCGCTTCATCCGTATTGACCACAACAACCTTCATACCCAGCATTTGTGCAGTGGCCGGGTTGGTACCGTGGGCGGAGCGCGGAATCAAACACACATCACGCCCCTCCTCTCCACGGTCGGCATGATAGCGGCGAATCGCCAGCAAACCCGTATACTCGCCTTGCGCACCTGAATTGGGCTGAATCGCAATAGCGTCGAAACCGGTAATCGCCTTCAATTGGTTTTGCAAACCCTCGATCATTTCCAAATAGCCTTCAGCCTGATCTTTCGGGGCAAACGGATGCAAATGTGAGAATTCCGGCCAAGTAATCGGCAGCATTTCTGCGGTTGCATTCAATTTCATGGTACATGAACCAAGAGAAATCATACTGCGGTTCATGGCCAAATCGCGTTCTTCCAGTTTTTTCAGGTAACGCAGCATTTCATGTTCGGTATGGTAGCTGTTGAATACCGGATGCTGCAGGATCTTATCTTCACGCAATAAGTTTTGAGCCAAACCGACAGTAACCTCTTGAGGCAAAGTAGCGGCTTTACCGGTAAACAGCTCGGTTAACACAGCAAAATCACCCGCACAAGACTCTTCATGGAAAGCAACTGCCAACCGGCTGTCACCAACACGGCGCAGGTTAAAGCCTGCTTTTAAAGCATTTTGGTAAATTTCGTCAGCCTTGCCGCCACATTCAACCAACACGGTGTCAAAGAAACTTTGGTGAACAACTTGCAGGTTGCCGGAAACCGCAGCCGCAAAGGCATTGGCCATAGCATGGATACGGGTGGCGATACGCTTCAAACCTTCCGGGCCGTGATAAACGGCATACATACCGGCCAAATTAGCCAGCAATACTTGAGAAGTACAGATATTGGAATTGGCTTTTTCACGACGGATATGCTGCTCACGGGTTTGCAACGCCATACGCAGGGCGGGCTTGCCCGAAGCATCTACCGATACGCCAATAATACGGCCGGGCGCGGAACGTTTGTCGGCGTCTTTAAATGTAAAATAAGCCGCGTGCGGACCGCCGAAGCCCATGGGTACACCGAAACGCTGGGTATTGCCCAAGGCGATATCCGCTCCTAAAGAGGCAGGCGACTTCAGCAAAACCAAACTCATTACATCGGCAGCCACTGCCACTACCGTGCCTTTTTGTTTCAAATCGGCAATCACACCGGATAAATCGGCCACATCACCGTCTTTACCGACATACTGGAACAAAGCACCGAAATAATCGCCTTCGGCAGCACTATCCAAGCTGCCCACCACCAATTCAAAACCAAAATAGCCGGCGCGGGTTTGCATCACGTCCAAAGTTTGCGGATACACACGCTCGTCTACAAAAAAGCGGTTGGATTTTGATTTGCCCACACGCTTGGCCATCGCCATTGCCTCAGCGGCAGCAGTAGCTTCGTCCAGCAATGATGCACCCGCCATTTCATGGCCGGTTAAATCGATACATACTTGTTGGAAATTCAATAATGCTTCCAAACGCCCTTGGGCGATTTCTGCTTGATACGGAGTATAGGCGGTGTACCAGCCGGGATTTTCCAACACATTGCGTAAAATCACATTCGGCAGTCGGGTCGGATAATAGCCTAAACCGATATAACTTTTATTGATTTTATTTTTAGATGCAATGGCCTTTAATTTTGACAAAGCGTCTGCCTCGCTGACCGCCTCGGGCAAGTCAAGTTCGGACGGCATACGGATACTCTCGGGTACAGTATTGTCAATAAATGAAGCCATATTCTGCTCACCCAAAGCCGCCAGTAGTGCCGGCTGATCCTTCAGGCTGATATGGCGGCCGATAAATTCTGTTGAGTTGAATAAATCTTTGAAATTCATTTGTTTTTCCTCTGTTGTTTCACAATACTGCAGTATAAGCCGTCTGAAACTTTCAGACGGCATTTATTCATTACCATGTTAACTGTGCTGCTTTGCCATCATGGTTCTCACCATGCCTTTGCCCGCAATCAATAGCGCTAATACCTGCACGGTAAACAAAGCTGCCACCACACCATGCCAACCGCTGTAGCGGTAAGCCAAACCGCATAGCCATGCACCCACGGTACCGCCGCTGTAATAAGCCATGTAGTAAAGCCCCGAGGCCAGCGAGCGTCCTTCGGTTACATTAGCAGCAATGTAACTGATGGTTGCCGCTTGGGTAATAAATACCCCCGACGACATCAAAGCCAATGCAACAATTACGGCCGGCAGCGGCGGCAACAAAGTCGCCGCCACGCCCAATACCGACAGCCCCACCGCCATCATTACGGTGCGTGCGCTGCCAAAGCGGTTGATCAGCTTGGCAGAAAGCGGCGTAATCACCATACCGATCAAATACACGGCAAACAGATTGGCCAACTGACCACTGTTAAGCGCATAGGGTTCGTCAGCCAAATAAAGGTTGATATAAGTAAAACAGCCTACCAGCGAAAACAGTACGCAAGCACCCAAAGTACAGGACGTTATCACGTAGCGGTTATGCAAATGCCCTGCCAACGTTTGTAAGGCCATCTGAATATTCGGTTTCGGTACAAAGCGTTGCGAAGGCGGTAATTGCATCCAAACAAAAAACGCACTAACCAAGCTTAACGCCGCCATCACGTAAAAGGCCGGCCGCCAACCTATCCATTCGTTTAAATGACCGAGCATAAAACGCCCTGAAAAACCACCCAATACCGTACCCGACACATATAGCGACATCAACCTGGCCATCACCCTACCGCCGAACTCTTCACCCACATAGGCAATCAGCACCACGGTTATGCCTGGAACCGCCAATCCCTGCAAAAAGCGGTAAGCCATCATAGCCTCTATTGACCGGACTCCTGCCAGCAAAGCTGTCGGTACCGCTAAAAACAGTAACGAACCGACAATAAATACCTTGCGCCCGAGCGCATCGGAAAGCATACCCATAAAGGGCGACATTAAAGCCACACCCAACACCGTCGCCCCTACTGCCAATCCTGCCTGTACTTCACTGGCATGTAAATCACGCACCAAAACGGGCAAAATTGCCTGGATCGAATATACTTGTAAAAAAGCAAACACGCCGATTAATGCGATGGCGAGCATCAGCAGTAATTTCGGATTATCGTCTTGCTTGGGTAAAGACATAGTGTTTCTTCGTTAACAGTTATATGTTTCAGACGGCCCGCATTACCTAGGCTTCAAGTTTGGCTTCCGACCATTTCGGTTTCGCCGCCAAGGTTTTTTCATAAACCGGACAACCGGGCTCATGTGCCCCGGGTAGATAGCCTGTACTCATTAAAAATTCATTCACAATCTCGCCGCCCACAAATTTAAATTGCTTTTTAAACAGTTTCACCCAAGCTTCTTTACTTCGTGGATGATGAGCATCCAGCCATTGCTTGAAAGAGCCGTATTGCTGTTGCAGCAACAAAATCTGGCGCGCATTGTAAATAGCCGCATCCACTTTCAAACGGTTACGCACAATACCCGCATCGGCCAAGAGACGCTCACGATCCGTCTCGCCGTAAGCCGCTACGGCTGCAATATCAAAGCCCGAATAAGCCGTCTGAAAAGCCACCTGTTTTTTCAGGATCAAAGTCCAACTCAAGCCTGCTTGATTAATTTCCAACACCAACCGTTCAAACAACTCATTGTCATCCTCAATCGGAAAACCATAGGCATGGTCATGATAATGCTTGTTCGGATTATCGGTATCCGCCGGCAAGGCATTGGCATAATCGCAATAACTCATTTCCCACCTTTTTTACGGTTTGGCTATTGCCTTCGCCGCACAATCACTCTTATAGGCTTAATTCTGCAAAGCAAAATCCACGGCTGCCCGGGCATGAATCTCAGCGCTGTCGAACACCGGAAGCGGGCTGTCCTCGGGCTGTATCAGTAAGCCGATTTCCGTACATCCCAATATGACAGCCTGTGCGCCTTGAGCCTTCAGAGCCTCTATCGCTTCCACATAATAAGCTTTAGCTTCGGGCAAAATGCGGTTACGGCACAATTCTTCAAAAATAATACGGTGGATTTCACCTTGTTGGGTTTCAGACGGCACCAAAGTTTCAATACCCAAACTCTGCATCCGCCGACTATAAAAACCGTCACTCATGGTAAAGCGCGTACCCAGCAGACCGACAGTTCGCATATTTTCGGCTTTTAGCGCACTGGCAGTAGCATCAATCAGGTGCAACAACGGAATATCAACCGCCGCCTGAATATCATCAGCCACTTTGTGCATGGTATTGGTAGCCAACAACAGCACATCGGCACCAATATTTTGTAATTTGCGCGCACTGTCAGCCAACGCCTGCCCGGCTCCGACCCAATCACCGCTGCGCTGCATAGCGGCAATACGCTCGAAATCAACACTGTGCATCACGATTTCAGCATTGTGATTGCCGCCCAAAAGACGATTAATTTCACGGTTGATGATTTGATAATACAATACCGTACTTTCAGGGCTCATGCCGCCGATAATACCGATAGTTTTCATCTTAACTGCCTTCATTCCAAACGGCTCACGGTATAATTCCGCCCCGCCTTCATATCAGATTCTGAAACCTATACAAAAACCGCACTGCCAGCAATAGCGTGAAAGCACTCTGTCCGTCTGGTTGGCAGCCCAGTACCGTTTTTATAAAGATAACAGCCCTAAAAATAAAAAGCCGTCTGAAAACCGGTTATCGTTTTCAGACGGCTTTTTCAATACTTAGCCAATCTCAGCCGCATATTGTTCGGCAGTCAACAGGCCGTCTAAAGCTGTAGCATCGGCCGGTTTGATTTTGAAGAACCAGCCCGCGCCGTAAGGATCGCTGTTGGCCGTTTCGGGGCTGTCTACCAACTCTTGATTGACTGCAACAACTTCACCGGCAATCGGCGCATAAACATCAGATGCGGCTTTCACCGACTCCACCACACCGGCTTGGTCTTCGGCTGCCAAATTGGCACCCACTTCGGGCAGTTCTACAAATACGATATCGCCCAACAACTCCTGTGCGTGATGAGTAATGCCCACAGTTACCGAACCGTCGGCTTCCGCACGCAACCATTCGTGGCTAGATACATATTTCAATTCTGCTGGGATATTGCTCATGGTGTGTTCTCCATTGTTTTCTTTAAAAGGGTTGAGATAAAGCTGCTTTACCTAGAGAATACGGCTTTATCAGGTCAATAATATTTCAAACGGATGTCGGCTTAATCAAACTGCTTCTGCCCGTTACGCACGAACGGCAGTTTCAAAACGCGCACATCCACTTCTTTGCCTCGCAAAATTACTTTGGCGGTGTCGCCCGTATCTTTCGGCACGCGGGCAATGGCGATAGATTGTTTCAGACTGGGCGAGAATACACCGCTGGTGGTAATCCCTTTGCCAAACTCGGTAACGACTTCCATACCTTCGCGCAATACGCCGCCTTTTTCCAGCAGCAGGCCAACTTGTTTTACATCCACGCCTTTTTCTTTCAAAGCCACCAATGCGGATTTACCGATGAAATCGCGGGTTTCGTCCTTCAGGTCAACCGTCCAACCCATACCTGCTTGTAGCGGGCTGGTGTCGTCGTCCATGTCGTGGCCGTAGAGATTCATACCCGCCTCCATACGCAATGTATCGCGCGCACCCAAACCGCAAGGCTGTACGCCTGCTTCGCGCAAGGCATTGAAAAATGCAGGGGCTTCGCTGCCGGGCAAAATCACTTCCACGCCGTCTTCTCCCGTATAACCGGTGCGGGCGACAAACCAATCGTTACCCAAATCAGCACCTTGGAATACTTTGAGGTTGTTAACGGTATCTGACCATTCTGGTTTAACTGTCAGCAGTTTTTCAATGGCTTTAGGACCTTGCACGGCCAGCATGGCCAAATCGTAACGTGGAGTGATTTCGATACCGAATTCCTCGCCCACTTTGGCAAATTGTGCCAAGTCTTTTTCTCGGGTTGCGGCATTGGATACGATACGGTAGGCAGTTTCGGCTTCGTTAGCGCGGTACACAATCAAATCATCCATCACACCGCCGCTTTCATTCAGCATGGCCGAATACAGGGCTTTTCCGACAAAACCCAGTTTAGCCACATCATTAGCGAGCAGTTTTTGCAGCCACGCTTTGGCTTGCTCACCACGAATATCGGAAACCAGCATATGGGAAACATCGAACATACCGGCATCTGTGCGCACGGCTTCATGTTCGACAATTTGGGAACCATAGTTTACAGGCAGCTGCCAGCCGGCAAAATCAACCAGCTTACCGCCAGCCTCTTGGTGGGCAGAGTAAAAAGGGGTGGTTTTCAGGGTAGTCATCTCAAGTTTCTCCATATTTTCGGTCATTCCACAATTGCCGGAACACAATTCGGATTAGAAGCAAAAGCGGCACACATCGGATCCATTGCTGCCTTTAATTTGCCCTTAATTAGAAAATTCCGTAACTGAAAGAATGAAAACAGCATAGCAGGCCGCTGCGTTTGATTACACGCGCCCCTATCTGTCCTGATACCTGAGATTTTCAGCCGCGAAAACGGCTTTCTCCCCTTCGGTGGGCGCAGCCGCGCCACTCTCCAGATTTTTGTTGACAATATGCAGTCCTTTTACCTGAGCGATTTAAGGGTGTCTGCGCCTTCGGTGGTACGCTCTCAGACGTACACTCTCCTGCATATGCTTTCGGATTATGGCTGTATTTTGGCAACGCCGCAAGGCCTGATTTCCAAAACTTTACAAAATAATTTTACAAAAATTACTTTTAAACCGTTATTACTCAAAATCACAACATGCCGCCGGATAACACTACCTTAATCATACATTATTTTAAAAAATTAATTTTTTTAAACTATTGTATGTTAAATTAAATTAGAATATATTTAAGGACACATACATACTGGCATGTATGCCAAAATAGAAGAAGAAATAAGGAATCGAAAATGGCACAAATCACTTTAGATAAAACCGATCTCAAGATCCTCCAAGTCTTACAGGAAAACGGTCGTCTGACTAATGTCGAACTCTCTGAACGTGTGGCACTCTCTCCCTCCCCCTGCCTACGCCGTCTGAAACAATTGGAAGATGCGGGTATTATCCGTCAATATGCTGCCCTGCTTTCTCCGGTTGCCGTACAACTCGGCTTACAGGCTTTTATCCGCGTGTCTATTGATAAAGCCAGTGAGTCACGCGACCAATTTGCCTCTGCTATACAAACATGGCCCGAGGTACTAAGCTGCTTTGCCCTAACCGGAGAAACCGATTATCTCTTACATGCGTTTTTCACAGATATGAACGCATTCTCTCATTTCGTATTAGAAACACTCTTATCACACCCGGGTGTGCAAGACGCAAAGTCCAGCTTTGTCTTAAAAGAAATCAAAAATACAACTGCTCTGCCCTTGGGGCACTTAAACCAACAAGATTAAAGCCTTATTCTTACCATGTATAACACGACGGCGTGAACCGTCGTGTTTTCTTATTCCTTATAAATCATGACAACCGCTAGATCATTTTATTTTCAGACGGCCTCCAGATTCTCTATAAAATACATACATTAACTTTTAACGTCTTTTCCCACCTTTAATAGCATTCCTTTTTTGATTGCTACAGCTCACGCAATCATTTGGTAATAAATCCTAGCTTTGTTAAAATAACCAGCCCATATTCAAGCACTTCAAACACATTAAGATACCGATGAATGCCGACGACCAAACCATAATCCGACATACCTTAGTTTGGCTTGAAAAAGCCGTAATCGGATTAAATCTCTGCCCATTTGCCAAAGCACCCCATGCCAAAGGCCGTATCCGCATCAGCGTAAGCCACGCCAAGCATTTAGACGGTTTTTTAGAAGATCTTGACCGTGAATTACAATTTCTCGCAGAAACTCCAGCTGAAGAAACCGAAACTACCTTACTGGTACACCCAACTCTATTTGCCGACTTTTTGATTTTTAATGATATGCTGGATTTGGCCGATGCAGCCATTACCGATAACGGACTCGAAGGCATCATACAGATCGCACCGTTTCATCCCCGCTTCCAATTCGAAGGGACTTCTCCCGACGATATCAGCAACTATACCAACCGTTCGCCCTATCCTACCCTTCATCTTATTCGCGAAGACAGCATTGCTAAGGCAACCGAAGCTTTTCCCAATGCTGCGGATATTTTCGAACGCAATATCGCCCTTTTAGAAAATATGGGGCATGAAGGATGGCGTAAACTTGAGATTCCCACTTGTCCGTTACATTCCAAACAAACGGAAACCACATGATACGCTGGCTATTTGCGGGCTGCGGCATAATTGCCCTGACTCTGGGCATTATCGGAATTTTTCTACCCATACTACCCACTACTCCTTTTGTTCTCCTTGCTGCCGGCTGTTGGGCGAAGTCTTCCCCTCACTTTCATCATTGGCTAAGCAGACATCGTTACTTCGGCCCTATCATTAAAAATTGGGAAACCCGTCGGGCCATTCCTAAAAAAGCCAAATATTTGGCCTTCAGCATGATGGCTTTTTCATGTTTGCTGCTATGGGTACGATTTCCTATGCAATGGTGGATAGCAATCGCTACAATGGTTTGCATTTCGGTAGCTTTTTGGATGTGGCGATTACCGGACGCTTAGTCAGTCCCTATCCTTTCAAAAGCACCAAATCAGCTATCCAATTTATTTTTATAAGTTTTTTTAGCCAACCAATTAAATAAAACTGCAAAATTGTCGGCAAAAACGGGCAAGTGCAGTATAATGCGGCCTTTCCCTTTACAATTTCCGGGATAAATTAAAATCAACAAGTTAACTTTTACAGAGGTTAACACATCAATTTCGATTACCCTTAACGGAAAAGGATAGCCGATGCGCCTTCACAACGCTCTTATCCCCATGCTGCTCATGCCGCTGTTTGCACAAGCCGCCTCTTTTGACGGCGCCAGCCTAAGCCTGATTTGGGGTCTGCCCTTTGCCCTCATTTTGCTTTCAATCGCCTTATTTCCATTATTGGCGCCACACTTTTGGCATCATCATTTTGGTAAAGTGACGGCCTTTTGGACCATACTCTTTTTGATTCCGCTTATTATTTTTTATGGCTTCGGTGCCGCCGTGCATACCATTGCACATGCATTGATCGAAGAATATATTCCTTTTATCCTGCTTTTATTGGCACTCTATACCATATCGGGCGGTATTTTGGTTTGGGGTAATTTACACGGCAGTCCTAAAACCAACACTACTATTTTGGCTATCGGAACCGTTTTGGCATCATTAATGGGCACTACAGGAGCTGCCATGCTCTTAATCCGTCCGTTACTGAAAGCCAACGATAACCGCAAACACCGTGTACACGTGGTGGTTTTCTTCATTTTCTTAGTTGCCAATATCGGCGGTGGCCTCACTCCTCTGGGTGACCCACCTCTGTTTTTAGGCTTTTTAAAAGGCGTAGACTTTATGTGGACGGTGCAACACATGCTCCCTCCCGTATTTATCAGCGCTGCCATTTTGCTGGTTGTGTTCTACTTGCTAGACAGCTATCTGTATAAAAAAGAAGATGAAGTCAGCGATACGGATCCGACTCCCGACAGCCCGTTGAAAATCTTCGGCAAATGGAATTTCCTACTGCTTTTGGGCGTAGTTGGTTCGGTACTGATGTCAGGCTTGTGGAAGCCCGACCATCCCGGTTTTGAAATTCTCGGCAGCACCTACCAATTGCAAAACCTAGTACGCGACCTGATTTTACTTGCTCTCGCCGGTATTTCCTTAGCAATTACGCCCAAGCAAGTTCGCGCGGGCAATGAGTTCAACTGGGATCCTATTTTAGAAGTAGGTAAACTCTTCCTTGGTATTTTCATCACCATCGCCCCTGTATTGGCAATCCTTAAAGCCGGCGAGGCCGGTGCGTTCCGCGGCTTGATTTCAATGGTACACGATGCAGACGGCAACCCCGTCAACACCATGTATTTCTGGATGAGCGGCCTACTTTCAGCTTTCTTGGACAATGCTCCTACTTATTTGGTGTTTTTCAATATGGCAGGTGGAGATGCCCAGTCACTAATGACCGGCCCGCTGTTCCATTCATTACTGGCTATTTCTATGGGTTCGGTATTTATGGGGGCTCTAAGCTATATCGGTAACGCACCGAACTTTATGGTGAAATCAATTGCCGAACAGCGCAAAGTCAAAATGCCGAGCTTTTTTGGCTATATGGTTTGGTCCTTCGGCATTCTGGTACCCATATTCATTTTGCACACTTTTATTTTCTTTGTTTTCCAATGGTTCTAAGCAAATAAAAACACCATAGAAAAAAGGCCGTCTGAAAAAATATTCAGACGGCCTTTTCACTTCCTACACAATCACAATCGGCTTAGTATTTTACTTGAGCTTCACTGCCGTGCCACTCACGCTCACCATCATCATCATCGAACCACTTTGGCCGATAACTTCATAATCAATATCCACTCCGACCACGGCATCCGCACCCAGCTTACGGGCATACTCCTCCATCTCCGCAAAAGCAGTTTCACGCGCATTACGCATTTCACGTTCATAAGCACCGGAGCGGCCACCGACAACATCTCTAATAGACCCCAAAATATCTTTGAAAATATTGCTGCCTAAAATAGCTTCTCCGACAACAATATCCAAATATTCGGCAATCTCGCGGCCTTCAATAGTGGGCGTGGTGGTTTTCAACATTACAAATTTCCTTATAAATCACTTAATGTACAATTAAACATGGCTCCAATACTCTCTTTTTCAAGACGTCATAACGTATTTAAAAACCAACTCATCCAATAAAAAGCCGCCTAATTAAGGCGGCACGATGTAAATACCTTTCCTTTACTCAGCCCCACATTTTCCAAAGCATTTGCGCAGCAATAACCAAAAGTAATAGACCAAAAGCCAATTTCAACTTTTCAGACGGCAGCTTATGCGACACCTTCACACCCAAAGGAGCAAACAATACCGTGGCCACACTTAAAACTACTACTGCAGGCAAATACCAAAATCCCAAACTGCCGGCCGGCAATCCCGCTACACCCCATCCGGAAATCAAATACCCCAATGCACCGGCTACGGCAATCGGCCAAGCCAAACCAGCAGAAGTGCCCACGGCACGATGTACGGGCACATTACAGTACAACATGAAGGGCACCGACAACGAACCGCCGCCAATCCCTACCCAGCTGGATATTAAGCCAAAGAGCGCCCCTACGCCGCTCAATCCCATACGCTCAGGCAAATGCCGACTGGGTTTAGGTTTTACATTGGCCAGCGTACGCAAAGCAATCACTACGGTAAATACAACAAAAAAGATTTGTAACGCACGGTTAGAAATAAACTGAGCTAATATCGCACCCAATACCACCCCCGCCACCATGCCCGGAGCCATATTACGCACAATATGCCAATCTACTGCCCCTTTACGGTTTTGTGCCAACACACTGGAGAAAGTCGTAAACACCATCACAGCAAAAGAAGTACCAACGGCAATATGCTGGGCATGCGATAACCCCTGCAATCCTTGAAGCTGCAACACCCACAACACCACCGGCACAATAATCATACCTCCGCCGATACCCAGCAAGCCTGCAATAAAACCTGCGAAAGCACCTACGGCCAACATGGCTAAAATAATTTCAATGGTCCACATATATTTTCAGGCGGCTCCTCACCGCAACTTAACAGACAACCACTCAGGCCGTCTGAAAAAAGCCGCTCCATCAAAATGAAGCGGCCCTACAAATCCCGTACAAAACCCAAAAAACAGCCGGTTAAAACCATTTCCACCGGCTGCCAGCCTTGCACTTATTGGCGCTGCTTCCACCATTTGTAGCCGAACATCGCATAGCCCGACAAACTATAGCCCAAGAAAAACAGAAACAGCACCAAAGAAGGCTCCATTGCCACTACCAACAGCAACAACATGGCCAAAATCATCGCTACAAAGGGAACTTTCCGGCGTACATTGATTTCTTTGAAACTCCAAAACGGAATCTGCACCACCATCGACAAACCGGCAAACAATGTAATCAATAAACAGAACCACTTAACGCCGGGCAAACTTTCATAACTATGGTTAACCCATATCAACCCCACCACCAATGCCGCGGCAGTCGGGCTGGGAATACCAATAAACCAACGCTTGTCCACCTTACCAATCAGCGTATTAAATAATGCCAGACGCAAAGCTGCACATGCGCAATAAATAAACGCAACCGAATAACCGATTTTACCAAACTGCCAAAGTTGCCATTTATAAGCAATCAACGCCGGAGCCAATCCGAAACTCACCATATCGGCCAAGCTGTCAAGCTGCTCACCAAACGCACTTTGACTATTGGTCCAACGTGCCACACGGCCATCCATCCCGTCAAGCAGCATGGCGATAAACACTGCAACTGCTGCCGTTTCATAATGACCGTGCATAGCTTGGGTAATGGCGAAAAATGCCGAAAACAACGCCGCTATCGTAAAAGCATTTGGTAACAGATAAATGCTGTTTTGCCGAAGCTTGGCGCGGCGGCTGAAATCGGGGGAATTAGAATTTTCCGTTGACATAATCTCCTCAGGCCGTCTGAATCTCCACAGTTGAAACAACCGTGAAGCAAAAAGGATACGAACGGTTGATTATACCGCATATCGACATGATGCGCGGCTACTAAAAAGTCTTATTGAATTCAACAAATAAACGATTCTTTTGATAAGTATAAAAAGGATCGTTGCTGTTATTGCGCTGATGAGAAAATGTCAATCTCGGAGTAATACCTCTAAAGTAAACTGCCCGATGCCATATCGAAATAGAAGCCGCCAACTCAGAATCTTGTCGCCTATCATTTTCACTAAAGAAACTTGGTGCTTGATAGCGGCGTTTTGCATACCCCACTTGAGCACGCCCAGACAACCCTGAAGCCCACTCATATCCTAAACCGGCTCGTACCCCATAGCGGTTAAAACTATCACTTTTATCTTCCGGATTACGCTCCTGATAATGATCTCCGCCTAATAGCCAATATTGTTTAGCAGACGGATAATACATCCAAGATATTCCTATCAGATGTGACTTACTATCGGATCTTTCCCGTTGTTGGTTTTTCAAACGACTCATCTCTCCTACCGTGGCTAGCTGAAGATTTGATAACAACCAATGATTCCAATAGCTTCTGATCCCATTGGTGTAACTATAAGCATCATTTCCATACATACGCCGCTCATGAAAAGGTATCACACCCAGATCGTTACGGCTATCTGCCCAGCCTATTCCCGCACCGATACGCATTGTCAAATCATTATAACGGCTATAAGAAGGATAATCCTTACCGGATAAATCTGCAGTAAATTTAAAATAGTAACCGTTACTTAAAGAAAACTTTTTATCTGCACCCGCCTGATAACTTAAAGCCAATGCATCAATAGGCTGATCAAAACGCCACCCACGATAACAATCATCATTCGGATCCTCTGCTTTGGCATCCGCGCATTGATTCTGCTCCAAATATTTACCTAAATATTGCTGTTGCGGAGCCTGATTTATATTACTTTCACGTATCACACTGATACCGGCATATGTCTGCCAAGCATCACGCTCACGCAACGCTTGCCGATAATGTTCAATGCCTTCACGCACAACTTCAGGCAGGCTTTCCGCCTGCAAACGATCAAATTGATCCGCCGCGGCCTCATTTTGCTGATCTTCAAATAAGGCCTGTGCCATTCTGAAGCGCAACATAGGAGCGTCAGGTTCTGCTGCAACCAATTCACGATATAGCCCTACTGCTTCATTTACCCTACCCTCAGACTGAGCCAATACGGCTTGGGCAAATTTTGCCAAACCTTCATTATGCTGCGGCCACATACGGTAAACAGGCAATAACACCTTAATCCCAGGAAAGTTTCCGGATGCAACGGCAGATTGCATAGCTCGCTCCAGTAAAGCAGGATTATTCACTAAATCTGCCTCATTCACTTCAATTACTGGCATATCTTTTGTAACAGCCTCCACATGGCGATACTTGCCTAGTTGAGGCTCAGGTATATTCAGTTTGAGTTCAGGCGTATTCTGGGGAAGCCCCACATTATTTGCCTTCGGAATAGTCTCCGCTATTACAACTCCGCTACTAACAATATAAGTCAGCCCTAAAAACAATACCGATTTGAATATTGACTTATTCAAAAATGATATCCCCCCTTAAAGATAAAAACACACGAAAACAAGAAAAACCGCTTGAAATCAAGCGGTTTTCTAAATCAACCATTATTATTGACGCTTGGCACCATAGCCGCCGATCAGCTGCTGCTCCTTACCGCTCAGACCGTAAGTACCGCCGATCTCCGCAACAGAAGCACCTCCGTAAAACTTACCATTCAATGTACCGCTCAAAGTATTGTCAGCTGTATTGACCGTACCTTTAAATGAGTTTTCATTATTTCCCCATTTGGCAGTTCCCGTTAAGTTATATTTATCTGCAGGTGTGGAAACACGTATACCGTTTTGAGCCTTATGAATTTGGGAATCGCTGGTTGCAAAGCGAATACCTTTTTTCGCAAAGTCCGCTACAGCGGTTACCTTAGAAGTCAGTTGGTGATTGCCTTCTTTATTAACTAAGTACGCCGTTGAAATACCTTTGTAGGTAGCAGTACCACTGGTAGGCATAGCTCCCGTACCTGTTTCATCACCTAAGCTCTGATAACCATGAGTAATGCCGTTTTTCGCATCAATATAGTGCGTAAATGTTTGGTATGTCCAACCTGCAGCCGCTGGATCATGAATAACCATACTCACACCGTTTGCGAATTTTAATACATAAACACCATCAACAGCTTTATCAAACATCAAACCATTGTGATCTTTCTTAATGTAATTAAGATTATTTAATAAAGTATCTACTTCAGCTTTTAAGCTTATATCCCCATTATAATCAGAAGAACCAACTGAGGAACTCTTAATAATACCAACATTGGGCGTAGAGTATGTTAATTGTTGATGTTGTTTATCAGTGAAAAAAACCACGCCATCAACAATAACTAGCTCATTTTTATTTTTACGGCCCGTCTCATCCAAATCCAATATCAAACTACGAATTAAACCAATTTGCGTATCAACCAATGCAGGCTTGCCATCCACTTTTCTCAACTGCATATGAGGGTTATGTTGCTGGGCACTTTCCGATTTAATAAAGTGAGTATGCAACGGTACAGGTAAATTCAAAGCTGGCAAACTATTATTATCTTCAATGCTATCCAAATTAGTATCGGCAGTATTACCGCCTACATTATTATTTTGAGCTAATGATTCCGCCGCTTTAAGCAATTCTAACAATTTGTCTCTACTGGCCTTAGGAACCAGGCTCTTTTGAGCATTACTAAGATTTGTATAGTTATTTAATACGGCTTTCAATGCTTCCGTATGCTCTACAGTTAGATCCTCAGCACTCGGTAAAGCCTCAATTTGATCCATCACTTGACGTACTTCCCGAGCATTTGCAAGCAACTCTGTATTTAAAGATGTCCCACTTGCGCCACTACCTCCACCACCGCCTCCGCAAGCGGTCAAATACGGCTGCACAAATTGCTGTCATGACTATATTTCTGATAGGCGTTTTCGATCCCATAATATCCTCTTTAAATATTAAAAACTCAATGCAGAGCAAAAGCTTTTCTAGCTAATCATTACAAAATATAACGTAATTATAGATACTTTATCTTTTTATTCAACAATAAAACATCCGACATATGCATTATGATTGCCAACAAGGAAAATAAAGCCTTACAGGTCGGCCATCTCATGCCGAAATATCAAAAATCTTTTCAGACGGCCTGTCGGCTTATTGCTACAATAGAAAGTTATTTTGATTATTTTTAAAGCCGTCTGAAAACAAGGCTCCGGATTATACGCATGACTTCAAACCCTTCCTCGAATAAAAGCTGGCTGACTGCCGCGGCTGCCTATACTGACCGCCGTGCAGTAACTTTGTTTTTTCTCGGTTTCTCTGCCGGCATCCCGATTCTGCTGATTTTTTCCAGCCTGTCTCTTTGGTTGAGAGAGGCCGGAGTGGACCGTAGTACGGTAACCATGTTCAGCTGGGCGGCTTTGGCATATTCTTTCAAGTTTGTGTGGGCTCCGCTGATTGATTCTTTACCACTACCGCTTCTGACCAAATTATTAGGGCGGCGTCGCGGTTGGCTGCTGGCTTCTCAGTGTGCGATTGTCGCAGCGATTTGCTGTATGGCTTTAGTAAACCCTGTCAATGAAACGGCACTAATTTATATGGCTGCTGCTGCCGTATTGCTCGGCTTTTCATCTGCTACCCAAGATATTGTGATTGACGCTTACCGTATCGAAGCCTCGGCAGACAATGTCGCCATGCAGTCGGTAACGGCGGCTACTTATAATGCGGGTTACCGCCTCGGCATGGTTGTCGCCGGCGCAGGAGCTTTATTTTTAGCGGCAAAATTAGGCTCTCACGAAAAAGCTTATGTTTATGAAGCTTGGCAGCAAACTTATTTCATTATGGCAGCCGTGATGGGGGTGGGTATTTTCACTACATTGCTCACACGGGAGCCGGAAAGTTCGCAAAAGATTACGCCTGCCCGCCCTGCGGGCGAGAATCTACGCTTGATGCTATTGTTTACCGTATCGATTGCTGCTTTTGTGGCCGTATTTTCTACAATCGGCAGTGTATTACCTTCTTCAGACGGCATTTTCACCAGTTTTTTGCTTGAAGCGGTACGCCTATTATTATCTACGGCTGCGGCAGTAGCGGTGGGAACAACCATTGTGAAAAGCGGTTTGGTTCCGAAGTCGCTGGCTGTTGCAACTTGGATAGAACCTGTGGCCGACTTTTTCCGCCGCTATGGTTCTTCGGCATTATGGTTGCTGGCCTTAATCGGGATATACCGTATTTCGGATATTGTGGCCGGCGTGATTTCCAATGTGTTTTATCAAGACATGGGATTTAGCAAAGAAGAAATCGCTGCTGCGGTAAAAACATTCGGTGTATTGATGGCTATCGGCGGTGGCTTTTTGGGTGGTTTGCTCTCACAAAAATTTTCATTAATGAAAATGATGATGCTGGGAGCCATATTGGCTGCTGCAACCAATCTGTTGTTTATCGCATTGGCCTATCGCGGACATGATGTCGCCTTTATGTATCTGGCCGTCGGTTTCGATAACTTAGCGGCTGGCTTGGCCGGTGCGGTTTTTATCGCTTTTTTGTCAGCCCTTACCAATATCCGCTTTACCGCCGTGCAATATGCCATTTTCAGTTCTTTAATGACATTACTGCCCAAAACACTGGGCGGATATTCGGGCGCAATGGTTGATAAAATAGGCTATCCGGGCTTTTTTATGTTTACAGCTCTAATCGGTCTGCCGGTATTGCTGTTGGTTTATGTGGTAGACAAAAAAATTTACCGCAACCAATCTCAGCACTAACTGTAATATCTACATACTACTATTGATTTTTAATATGCCCGGCCACACTAAGTGGTAATCTATCCCAATCAATATAGGAAAGTTCGACCTCTACTATGAGCCATACCGTTCATTTGAAATTCGATGATATCGACAATACTGTTTTACAGCGTCTCTGCGGCCCTCTCGACAGCCATCTTCAAACATTAGGCAAGGCTTTGGATATCCAAATCAGCCGACGCTTCAGTGATTTCACCTTTCTGGGCGAACTGGCTCATGCGGGAAGAGAAGCCCTTTTGGCTCTGGCTGATGTCGCTGAAAAAGGCGAATTGAGCGAAAATGATATCCGTCTGGCTGCGGTAGAAGCCAAAACGCGTGATTCCGATTTCGAACCGAAAAAATACGACCATCAATATTACTTCCGTACCAAACGCGGCAGCATCGGAGGCCGTACGCCACGCCAAAACGGATACATCCGTGCTCTGCTGAATCATGATGTTGTTTTCGGCCTTGGCCCCGCAGGCACGGGGAAAACCTATCTGGCCGTAGCCGCTGCCGTGGATGCGATGGAAAAACACCAAGTCGAACGGATTGTTTTGGTGCGCCCTGCCGTAGAGGCCGGAGAAAAACTGGGATTCCTCCCCGGCGATTTGGCACAAAAAGTCGATCCCTATCTGCGGCCGCTTTACGATGCCCTTTACGATCTGATGGGATTTGACCGTGTTACCAAGCTGATGGAAAAAGGGTTGATTGAAATCGCCCCGTTAGCTTATATGCGCGGACGTACTCTCAATGGTGCTTATGTGATTCTAGACGAAGCGCAAAACACCACGCCCGAGCAAATGAAAATGTTTCTTACCCGCATCGGTTTCGGTGCCAAAGCCGTAATTACAGGCGACCTCAGCCAAATCGATTTGCCTAAGCATATCAAATCCGGCTTAAAAGATGCCAAAGAGAAACTGTATGATGTTGAAGGATTATATTTCCATACATTCACCAGTGAAGATGTTGTGCGTCATCCGTTGGTACAGAAAATTGTCGAAGCTTACGATGCTGCCGATGAAGCAGAACAAGCCGTCTGAAAAGGAATAAAATATGGAGGTTTTGCTGCAGATATTGGTTTTACTCGTTGCCGTAGAACATCTGCTGATCATGTGGCTTGAGATGAGCCTGCCTTCTCGCCGTGCCGAGCGTGCTTTCGGCATCAGCTTGGAAAAACAAAAGCAGCGCGAAATCCGTACACTATTCGCTAATCAAGGACTCTACAACGGATTTTTGGCGGCTGGACTTATATGGAGCCTGCTCGCTCCGCCCGAACTGGCACGGCCACTACAGCTCTTCTTTCTCGGTTGTGTATTGATTGCCGCCATATTCGGTGCATTAACGTCGAGTAAAAAAATCCTGCTTGTACAAGGCTTGCCTGCCCTTTCGGCCATCTTGGTTTGGCTACTCCAATGAAAACCATAGTGCAACATCTAAATCAATACTGCTGAAAAATCAGGCAAATATATTATGTAATTTTCCCGGCTTTCAGTATGATTTGAATATTATTCCGATAGAAAAATGTCATGACTTTCACTACCATTATCAGTATCGCCCTCGGCATAGGTTTGGCCGCAAGTTCCGGCTTTCGCGTATTCCTCCCTCTATTTGCTCTAAGCCTTTCCGCCTATTTCGGCCTATGGCCGGTTAATGAAAACTGGCAATGGTTAGCCTCCACCCCAGCACTGATTATTTTAGGCGTAGCTACCATTGCGGAAATAGCCGCCTACCTCATTCCCTTTATCGACAATCTACTTGATACTTTAGCCGTTCCTCTCGCCGGTCTGGCCGGTACGGCCGTGATGGCTTCCACTACTGCCGATCTGAGTCCTGCCGTTACTTGGACTCTTGCCATTATTGCAGGAGGCGGGGCCGCAGCCGCAATTAAAGGTACGGCTGCGACGGGGCGGGCGGCAAGCACCGTTACCACCGGCGGCATTGCCAACCCTATCGTATCGGTAGCTGAAACCGGTACCGCACTATTTCTCACTATACTCAGCTTGTTTTTGCCGTTTCTAGCCGTTGCACTCAGCTTATTGATTGTATTTTGGGCATGGCGAAAATACCGCAATTACCAACGGGGCAAACAACCTGCTCTTCCTAACGTATAACCCACACCGTTAAATAAAAAAATAGAAATAAGCCGTCTGAAAATCATGAAAACAGCCAAGCGTTACCCTTTTTTAGCCTTACAACAGCAACGTCTGCAACTACACTTTGCCAACCATTCCAGTATTACCAACATTCCAAGCGAACGCAGCTTCTACCGATGGATCTGGCAAGCATTGAAAAACGAGTACAGACAAGCCGAAATCAGCCTGATTTTTCTTGATGAAGAAGAGGCGCGCGCCTACAACCGAGACTATCGCGGGAAAGACTATGCAACCAATATCCTTAGCTTTGCGCTGAACGAAGGCGAGCAACTGTTCGGACAGCACGAAAGCAGCCTCCAAGGTGACTTAGTTATCTGCCCGCAAGTGGTATTAAAAGAAGCCGCCGAACAAAACAAAACACCTGAGCAACATTTTGCCCACCTTGCACTACACGGTACGCTACATCTAATGGGATACGACCATATCGAAGATGAAGAAGCCGAAATCATGGAGGGGCTTGAAATCCGACTCATGAATCAGTTAGCATACCCTAACCCTTACGCACAAGATGGAATTTGAATATGGACGACAGCCCGTCGAAGCCCAATTTTTTTGAACGCTTGATTAGCCGCCTTTCAGGCGATGCACCTGAAACCTCAGCCGAAGTACTGGATATTCTTCGCCAGGCGCACGCACAATCGGTTTTCGATACTGATACGCTCCTAAGGTTGGAAAAAGTTCTGGATTTTACAGGCTTAGAAGTGCGTGACGCCATGATTACGCGCAGCCAAATGGACGTAATTAAGGCGGAAGACAGTATCGAGCGAATCATCGCCTATGCTGTAGAAACCGCCCATTCCCGCTTCCCTGTTATCGGTGAAGATAAAGATGAAATCCTCGGTATCCTACATGCCAAAGACCTACTCAAATATACCCTTAACCAAGAGCAGTTCAATTTACAGGCTATTTTACGCCCGGCCGTATTTGTACCTGAAAGTAAGTCATTGAATTTACTTCTGAAAGAATTTCGTGAACAACGCAACCACATGGCTCTCGTAGTAGACGAATATGGCGGCACTTCAGGTTTGGTAACCTTTGAAGATGTAATCGAACAAATTATCGGTGATATCGAAGATGAGTTTGACGAAGATGATAGCGCCGATAATATTTTCCCGGTATCGGCCGAACGCTGGCGTATCAATGCCGTTACCGAAATCGAAGATATCAATGAATACTTCGGCACCCAATACAGTAACGAAGAGGTAGATACCATAGGCGGCTTGGTTATCCAAGAGCTCGGCCACTTGCCCGTGCGCGGTGAGAAAGTTGCAATCGGCAATTTGCAATTTACAGTGGCCCGAGCCGACAAACGCCGGCTTCACACCTTAATGGCTACCCGTATCAAATAAAGTTTACCTTTATTATAAAAATGCCGTCTGAAACTTTTCAGACGGCATTTGATTTTCAAGCAAATGAATATTTAATACATACCTTCGCGCTCTTCACGCATGCTGATATAAATATTTTTCACTTGGGTATACGCAGCCAACATCATTTTATGGTTTTCACGCCCGATACCCGAAGTTTTATAGCCGCCAAACGGTGCGCCCGCAGGCAAACGGTTATAGCAATTCACCCACATACGGCCGGTTTGAACCGCTTTTGCCACCCGCAACGCACGGTTGATATTCAACGACCATACTGCTCCGCCCAAACCATATTCACTGTCGTTGGCCAAGGCAATCACTTCTTCTTCGGTTTTGAATTTAATCACGGTTGCCACCGGTCCGAAAATTTCTTCTTGAGCAATACGATTATCATTACTGTCGGCGGCAATCAAAGTCGGTTCGACAAACGCACCTTGCCCTAAAGCACCATCTTCGATTTTCTTGCCACCGGTAATGATACGCGCGCCTTCTTGCTCGCCGATTTTCACATATTTCAAAATCGTTTCCAGTTGACCGACACTCACTTGCGCCCCCATTTGGGTATCATCTTCCCAAGGCAGGCCAACTTTCACTTTTTTAAATTCTTCTGCCAAAGCGGCAACAAATTTATCGTAAATGCCTTCCTGTACGAAAATACGCGACCCCGCACAGCATACTTGCCCTTGGTTAAACAAAATACCTTTTTGGGCACCTTCCAGAGCTTTGTCAAAAGGCATATCGTCAAAGAAAATATTTGCTGACTTACCGCCTAGCTCCAAAGTTGCGGGAATCAGCATTTCAGCAGCGGCGATACCGATATGCCGGCCAATTTCGGTAGAACCGGTAAATGCCAGCTTATTAAATCCGGGGTGATGCAGCATATATTCGCCCGACTTAGAGCCTTTGCCGGTGATGATGTTCAATACGCCTTTGGGCAACAGGTGATTAATTTTTTGGGCAAAAGACAACAAGCTCAGTGAGGTGCTCGAAGAAGGATGAATCACAATGGTACAGCCGGCCGCCAATGCGGGGGCAATTTTCCAAGCCGCCATCAAGAAGGGGAAGTTCCACGGAATAATTTGGCCGACAACACCGATAGGCTCACGCAATACAATGGAAATATCTTCGCTACCGATTTCGTTAACACTACCTTCTTCGGCCAAGATGACTCCTGCAAAATAGCGGAAATGTTCGGCAGCCAAAGGAATATCCGCTGCACGGGTCTCACGAATCGGCTTACCGTTATCCAAAGTTTCCTGTAAAGCAAATTCTTCCGCATGCTCTTCAATCACATCAGCAATTTTGTTCAAAATCGCACTGCGTTCGTAAACCGTAGTATGCCGCCAGCTCTTTAAAGCTTCTTGGGCAGCTGCCACTGCCGCGTCAACATCTTCATTACTGGCATCGATAAAAGTTGCCAAAGGCTCATTATTGGCAGGGTTATACGAAGTCAGCGTCTCTCCTTTGCTGCCGTTCGTCCACTCGCCGTTAATCAGCAAACCGTATGCTTTGTCGAATACGTTCAAATCTTTTGCCACGATACTACTCCTTCCATTCTGTTGATGAACCCGTGCTTAAGGCCGGTAGTACTTCTATATTTGACACTTTGATAAAACAAGGGAAAATCCGCTTACCAACGTTCAAAACCGCTGCGGCTATCCAACCGTTGAAATATACGGTGTAATTTCAGTCTAGACCGAATCGCTTTGCTTTTCAAGCATTACAAGTGTTGCTTAATTACATACAAACATTTGATTTATGAAATATTATTTACCACCAAGGCTGTAAATTGCAGGCTATGTCTTGTACCCGGCCATCTATGCGGTAAGGTACGACACCTAATAAAGGTGCGGCAATTTTACTTTGTAAAGTTTTTATATAGTCTGCCAACCGGTGCGGCTGCTCATTAATGCAATTGCCCACCCACCCGACCAATGGTAAACCTGAGCGGCAAACAGACTCTGCCGTCAATAGTGCATGATTGATGCACCCGAGCTTCATACCTACCACTAAGATCACTGGCAACTGCTCGCAAACCACCCAGTCAGAAAAATCCGCCTGCATACTTAAAGGCGTATGCCAACCGCCTGCGCCCTCTACCAACACCATGTCGGCCTGCTCTTTTAGGCTGTATAGTCCAGAGCTGATACGCTGCATATCGATTTCTACTCCACTATCTGCCGCTGCCAAATGTGGCGCAGTTGCTTCGGCAAATGTATAAATATTGTGCCGGCTATAGTCGAACAACGGATATGATGCCCGCTGCAAGGCCAAAACATCCGTATTCAATCCGTTTTTTTCCACACCTGAAGCAATCGGTTTATAACCAACGGCCTTTAACCCACTGTTCCGAGCCAAATACAACATTGCTTCTGTACAAAAAGTTTTACCCACCTCGGTATCTGTACCGGTAACAAAATAAGCTGAGTTCATGTTCAGACGGCCTTTTCAAAATTAATACTTCATTTTTAGTATATCGTCGCCACAATGTCAAAACGGCCTGAGACATAACTCAGGCCGTCTGAAATTTATAAAATATTGTTACTGCAATTGCCCGCTTGCCCGCTTGGCTTTGAAATCCTTGGTTTCATTTACAATAACTTTAGAGAGCAAGAGTAAGGCAACCAAGTTGGGAATCGCCATCAAACCATTGAACGTATCAGCTGCCGACCATACCAAATCAAGGCTGACAACTGTTCCCAACATAACCGATGCTACATAAATTACCCGGTAAATGCCGATGAAGCCGTCTCCAAAAACATAAGCCGCACATTTCTCGCCATAGTAACACCAGCCGAGAATGGTAGAATATGCAAAGAAAATCAAGCCGATCGTAACAATCCAACCACCCGGACCGGGTAGCATATTGTTAAAAGTATGGGTAGTCAAAGCCGCACCGGTTTGATCAGCCGGGCTAAAGCTGCCCATTTGCCCCATAACCAATACGATACCGGTAATCGAACATACAATGATAGTATCCAAAAAAGTACCCGTCATTGATACTAAAGCTTGGCGGACAGGGTGGTCGGTTTTAGCAGCTGCTGCAGCAATTGGTGCCGAGCCCATACCTGCTTCATTGGAGAATACACCGCGGGCCACACCGTAACGAATCGCCGCACCGGCCATACCGCCAGCGGCGGCGCTAAAATTAAATGCTTCGGTTAAAATCTTTTCAATTGCCGGAACCAGCATATCCGCATGCAGGAAAATAATCAGCAATCCGCCCAATACATAGAAAATAGCCATAAACGGTACAATTACCGAAGCCACTTTGGCAATACTTTTAATACCACCCAAAATCACGATAGCAGTTAATGCCGTCAGAAAGATGCCACTGATCCACGGTTCAATGTGAAAGCTGCTTTGGATAGATTGGGCGACTGAGTTCGATTGAACCGAGCTACCAATACCAAATGAAGCAATCGTACCGAATAAAGCAAACAGCAGGGCCATCCACTTCATATTCAAACCACGCTCTATGTAATACATCGGACCACCGGACATTTCACCTTTTCGGTTAACTGTACGGTATTTAACTGCCAGCACACCTTCGCCATATTTTGTAGCCATACCAAAGATAGCTGTAATCCACATCCAAAATACTGCCCCCGGCCCTCCTAATACAACAGCCGTAGCCACACCTGCGATATTACCTGTACCGATAGTCGCCGAAAGCGCAGTCATCAATGCACCAAAATGCGAAACGTCACCTTCATGGTCGCTGCCGTCCGCTTTCTTTTTGTGCGGCATAAAAGCTTGCTTCAACGCATATCCGAGCATGCTGAATTGCAAACCTTTCAGCATAGCGGTCAGCAATACGCCCGTACCTACCAGCAAAACCAGCATGGCAGGTCCCCATACCCAGCCTCCTAAAGTATCAAAAAATTCTTTTAATGCTTCCATATGCTCCTCAATATTTCTTGATAAATTGTCGACAATAACACCTCAATAAGGTAGCATTTCACCATACCAAGTTAAGAAATACAAGCTTAAGTTAAGGAAACAATACAACTTATGATAAAACATTCACTACTAAACGATTTTTACAGCCACCCCAAAGCAGCCAGTATCTATTCATATGGATATTAATACCCTATCTATTTCTGCTACCCTGAAATATGGAATACCATAGTTTTTTCACACCAAAACAAAACCATTCTATAAATTAAAAAAGCCGTCTGAAACCTAACCTTTACTCGGTTTTTTCAGACGGCTTTTAATAGCTAATCAAATGATTTAATGCAAAATAAATTCTGCTTTTAAATCAAATTTCGGAATGGGGACAGAAAAATAATCACCTTTATCATCTTCAAATTCATAATAACCCTGCATACTTCCCCAAGGTGTTCTCAGATGGGCACCACTACTATATTCAAAAGTATCGCCCGGATAGAGTACGGGCTGCTCTCCTACAACACCGACACCAGAAACCTTTTCAACATCCCCGTGCGCATCAGTTATTTCCCAATAGCGCTTACGTAAGGTAACCACCCCTTCCCCAAAATTTTGAATGACAATATGATAGCTGAAAACATATTTATCATTCATCACACTACTATGATCAGCCATATAATCAGGTGTTACATTAATTTGTATTGCATGACTATCCCGCATTTATTCACCCCGCAGCTTTAAAACCATATTTGCGCCACATTCAACACCAACAAAGTCAATAAAGCAGCAATAAAATCATCCAACATAATACCGAGGCCGCCATGCACGCGGGCATCAAACCATTTAATCGGCCATGGCTTGAGCGCATCGAATACTCTGAACAAAATAAATGCTGCCAGCCACCATCCCCAATAAAAAGGAATGAATGCCAGTACCAGCATCATACCGACGATTTCATCCCAAACAATACCGCCATAATCCTGTATCCCCAGCTCGGCTTCAGTCTGTCGGCATATATAAATTCCCCAAACAAATAATATGGCGCAAAATATTGCCATCCACCAACCCGAAACACCTATAAGGTGAAGTAAGAAAGCCATTGGCAATGCAGGTAATGTACCAAACGTACCCGGTGCAACCGGAGCCAAACCGCTACCAAAACCAAAGCCCAACAAACAAATTGGCCTAGATTTCAACCATGTGAAAGAAGGTTTAATTTTATCCAAAATGATCAAATCCCAAAGAGTCTAAAACTACTACCTGCCCATTTGCATCAGTTATCAGCAAATTACAACCTTCTGTAATTTTACCGATACATGTTACTTGTGTGTTGCTTTTACGGGCGGCAGCCATGACATCATCCCTTTTATTTTGCGGAGCACAAAATACCAATTCATAATCATCTCCACCAGCCAATATATATTCATATAAAACAGCAGGTAGCACACTATCTTTCAACAAAGAAAAAGTTGGAATTGCATCGGCAAAAATATGCGCCCCTACACCGGAGGCCTTCAAAATATGACCAATATCTTGAGCCAAGCCGTCTGAAACATCTTGTGCTGCACTGGCTACTGATAATAAAGATTGCCCTAAAGCCACTCTAGGTATCGGCCGCAAACGTACTTGTTCGCAAACTTTAAATACTTCAGGCGGTAATACTATTTTTTCCCAATGATGATTTAATGCTGCAGCAGCCAAGCCTAAATGCCCAGATACCCAAATATCGTCACCTACTTTTGCACCGCTACGTTTTAAAGCCTGATTTTGAGGCAACTCTCCAATGATACTAACATTAAAGACATAACTACCTTTGGTTGTATCACCGCCAATCAATGTGATATTAAATTCCTCTGCCAAGTGAAATAGGCTGTTACAGAAAGCACCTAGCCAATTCTCATCCAAAACCGGCAAAGCCGCACTTAAAAGCATCCACCTTGGTTTAGCCCCCATCGCAGCCATATCAGAAATATTAACGGCCAAAATTTTATACGCTAAATCCGCTGGATCTACATCTTCAAAAAAGTGCCTGCCAGCCAACAGCATATCGCTACTAAAACATAAATCAAACCCTGGTCGCGGACGAACAATAGCAGCATCATCACCTATACCCAATAAAACCTCGGGGTTATTTGCTCGCCTGAGTAAATACTGCCGGATAAAATCGAACTCTTTCATCTGCTATGCCGGATTAAATAATAGGTTTTATTATAGCCAAGAAAATAAATCCGCCATAGCCATATACCTTTCGTGGCTAACTAACTGCCAGTTTATATACTATAAAATATACCTCTTACCCTTTGACCAATAATACTAAATATTCCATAAGGATCCATCTCAAAATTTAAATGGGGAAAATATTATTTTCTGTCATATCTTATTTAAAAGCCGAATTTCTTAAAAAATAATATGGGTGCAACAGGATTATATGATGGCATAAATTTTAAGCAAAGAACTCAAAATGAAATATTAATTACTCCGCTTTTATTAAAACCAGCAATTTTATTCACCTCACTACAATTGTAGTTAATTAGGTAATAAAAAAGCCCCGTTAAACGCGGGGCTTTCTGAATCAGGTAAAACCTTTATCAATTACGGACGGGTGTAACCGTGAATTGAAGATGCTGGGCCGGGAATCCAACCTTCTTCAGTAGCGGGACGCTCACCTTCAACTTGACCCGGAGCTACTTGGCGAGTAACCAAGGTACGGATCTTAACGTCTACACGGCGATCAGGCTCGATACAAGCGATCAGAGCAGCACGTTTCTTAGCACGAGAAACTTTAGCACCCAATTTAGCTACTTCAGCTTCACAAGTAGCAGTCATACGTGCTTGAGATTCACCCAAACCAACAGCAGTTACTTTAGTAGAAGCAACACCACGGTTAACCAAGTAGTTGGCTACAACGTTAGCACGACGCTCAGACAGAGCTTGGTTGTAAGCATCAGAACCCATGAAGTCGGTATGGCCTTCAACACGTACGGCTTCTACGTTAGTATTGCTCAAGCGTTGAGCCAATGCATTCAAGGTTTCAGTAGCTTCCGGACGCAGAGTATCGCGGTCAAAACCAAATAATGTTTGTGCAGACAGAGCTACAGTCTCATCAGCATACTCGGGGGCGACATTAACCGGGGTAGCGTCACCACACTCAATACGGCCTTGACTTGCTTTGTCCAAGTAGGTGTTTTGCCAGCATTCACCGTAGCTGTTGCGTACAATAGTTTGCTCGCGGTCAACGGTGTAACCGTGTTTAGTATGCGCTTCGCTAGCCATTGCAGTGCCTGAAGCAACCAGAGCAACGAACAAGGCGCTTAATTTAAGCTGTTTGGTCATTTTATTCCCTCATCAAAAATTGTTATGCAACGGAAACTTAGGTGCTGCCGCTACAAATCACCAATACAGGCCGCTGTATCAATTACAAACGGCGGCAAATCGGATATATCAGGTTTGCACTATAAAAAGGTCAAAGCAAACTGTCAATAGCGCGCTAACTGAAAACAACCGACAAACGGCCTGCTTCCTACCTATCAATCATGCCGAAAAATCAAACCCGTGTCATTTATTTACAACCAAAACACTACCCCTTTCATAGACAAGTTGCGCAAAAGCAACAACAAAACAATATATTGGTATGAATCTATACTTAGTGCAGTTTAATTTAACTTTTAAAAACAATTCACTTCAAAGTACAGAGAGTATACTCCCGCTTACAGATAGAAATATGTTACATTTATCTTAGTATTTGTCGTACAAATCCTACATATTTCCCGCCGACCACTCTATTTATTTATTGCCATGAAATTACAACAATTACGCTATGTTTTGGAAGTTTATAAACATAATTTGAATGTTTCCGAAGCTGCCGAAGCTCTTTTTACTTCACAGCCAGGTATTTCCAAACAAATACGCTTATTAGAGGACGAACTCGGTATCCAAATATTTATCCGCAGTGGGAAACGGGTAGTTTCGGTTTCCCAACCGGGAAAAGCCGTATTGGAGCTGGCAGAAAAAATATTGCATGATGTACAGAATATTAAAAATATCGGAAATGAATTTACAGATCAAAATACGGGTTCTTTAACAATAGCCACTACACATACGCAAGCACGCTATGTACTGCCGCCGATCGTAGCGAAATTTGTCGAACGCTATCCCAAAGTACAGCTCAGTATCCGCCAAGGTAACCCTCACTCAATATCGCAAATGGTTGCGAGCGGAGAGGCGGACTTTGCCATTGCAACCGAGTCCCTTGAGGAACATACCGATTTACGTACACTTCCTTGCTCAGAATGGACCCACGCAGTGATTGTACCTAAAGAGCATGCCCTACTTGACCTACAACGCCCTTTAACTCTCGAAGACCTTTCGACATATCCTCTAATTACTTATGAATTTGCCTTTAATAACGGTAGCAGCATAGCCCGTGCTTTCCAAAAAGCATATATTGAACCGCCTAAGGTTGCTCTTTCTTCCGCAGACACAGATGTTTTAAAAACTTATGTTAACTTGGGACTCGGTATCGGCTTAATGGCGAAAATAGCATTTGATCCCGAGCATGACCACACTCTACGTATGATTCCCGTAGATCATTTGTTCGAACCATCTTCAACTTACATAGCACTGCGTCCTGATACATATTTGCGCGGTTATACTTACGATTTTATTAATATATTTTCTTCCCCGCTAACTCGCCAAAAAATTGACCAAATTCTCTATGCTCCGATAGAAGAAGACTTCTCCATTTAGTTTCAAACAAGCATCAAAACTGATTAATTAATGATATTAGGATACGAAACCTTACAAATATATCAAACAGGCCGTCTGAAAGTTCAGACGGCCTGTTTGATATTTAAGCTATATTTATTTTTGTCAGAAAGCTTTTGGATTTTTACTTGAGCACCACTTTATTTAACCCTGTCAAACCGCATGTTCCGCACCATATACCATTTGCTTGAGTACTTGGGGTTTTAAAATTTGAATATGTTTATGCTCAACCAAAATCCAGCCTTCATGATGAAATTTCGATAAAGTTCTGCTCACTGTTTCTAATTTTAATCCCAGATAACTACCAATTTCCTCACGCGACATCCGCAAAATAAAATCATTGGCCGCAAAACCTCGGGAGTAAAGCCTGCTTGACAAATTTAATAAAAAAGCAGCCAACCGCTCTTCAGCACGCATATTCCCAAGCAATAGCATTACTCCTTGATCACGTACAATTTCACGGCTCATCAAACGGAAAAAATGAGTCTGCAAGCTGGGGATTCTTTGACCTAACATTTCCATATGGGCAAACGGGAGCTCGCATACTTCGCTATCTTCTAATGCGACGGCATCACAACTATGTACATGCGAACAAATACCGTCCATACCGATCAACTCACCCGACATAAAAAAACCGGTTACTTGATCGCGGCCATCTTGGCTGGCTACCGTTGTTTTAAAAAAGCCGGTACGTATAGCAAACAAAGAAGCAAAAGGCTCGCCTGCCCGAAATAAAAACTCGCCTTTTTTCAAGCGGCGGCTTTGTTTGATCACGGCATCAAGCTGCTCAAATTCAGTCGGCATCAACCCCACAGGCAGACACAGTTCACGCAGAGAACAGGTCGAACACAATGCTTTCATTTGATTTTGAGTGGTGTGTGCAGACATAATTTCTTCTAGGCTTTATAGCCTTTAAACCCTTTAAAATTAGAGTGATTGACTCAAATCAAGACATCATCATCTTGGTTGGCACATTCTACCAAACATCCGTAAAATTGCCCAATCCGCTATCACGGCGTCCGATTATTGTAACACACCCTTTTATAAAAGCCGCCACATGAAAACCATACCTATACACACCAGCCAAGAACCGGAGTTTAACCGCGAACTAATTGCCAGCCTACCTGCCAGCGGCCCCCGCTACACCTCTTATCCTACGGCAGACCGCTTCCATAGCGGATTCGGCGAGTCTGATTACCTACAAGCGTTACAGCAGCGCAATACCGGAGCACTCAATAAACCTTTATCCCTATATATACACATACCTTTTTGCAATACCATTTGCTATTACTGCGGTTGTAACAAAATTATCACAAAAGATAAAACACGTGCCGACGCATATATAGAATACCTAGAAAAAGAAATGGCTCTATTGTCCCCGCATCTCAATGGGAAGCTTCCACTGGCACAGCTCCATTTTGGCGGCGGCACACCCACCTTCTTAGACGATGACCAGCTGGAACGTGTTTTCGACATGATACGGCGCCACTTTCAATTACTGCCGAACGGTGAGTATTCAATCGAAATAGACCCAAGGAAGGTCAGCCGGGAAACCGTCTTTCATCTGGGACGCCTCGGTTTCAACCGTATGAGTGTCGGTATTCAGGATTTCGATCCCAAAGTACAACAAGCCGTCAACCGCATCCAAACTGTTGAGGAAACCCGTGAAGTCATCGAAGCAGCGCGCGAAGCAGGATTCAAATCTGTTAGTGTTGATTTAATATATGGTTTGCCATATCAATCGCTTGAAAGCATCAAACCCACTGTCGATACGGTTTTAACACTTGATCCGGACCGACTGGCACTTTACCACTACGCACACCTACCTCATATTTTTAAACCTCAACGCCGTATCGACACTGAGAGCGTACCAGGCAGCGAAGAGAAGCTTGATATACTTCAATACGCCGTACAAACCCTTACTCGGAAAGGTTATACCTTTATCGGTATGGATCATTTTGCCAAACCCGATGACGAATTGGCTATCGCCCTGCGTGAAGGCTGGCTTCAACGCAATTTCCAAGGTTATTCTACCTATGCGGATTGCGACTTAATTGCCATTGGCGTTTCCAGTATCGGTAAAATCGGCAATACTTATGTTCAAAACGAACGTGATATTGATGCCTATTACAACGCTATCGACAATGGTCGTTTACCCGTTATGCGCGGTTACCGCCTCAACCGTGACGACATTCTGCGTCGAAATATTATTCAAGATCTAATGTGCCGATTCTCACTTGATTTTCAAACATATGAAAGTTTGTTCGGTATTCCGTTCAAACAATATTTCTCAGAAGAATTGTCCGATTTACTAAACTTGGCCGAACGCGGCCTAATAATACTCAAACCTCAAGGTTTGACCGTCACGCCCAAAGGCCGCTTTGTGATCCGCAATATCGCCATGGTTTTCGATTATCATCTGCGCTATAAAGAAACAGCTGCAAAATATTCACAGACGGTTTAACCACATAAATAAAAAGGCTGCCTTCATGATGGACAGCCTTTTTATTTATAAATACAGGTTTTCCAATCAACCCACCTAAAAAATATAAATACATAAGAATTAACTTAATAAAAAATAACCACTTAAAAATAAATCAATAATTTTACAAAGATATAAAATATAAGCTAACGGAGAACAGCATTTTATTATGTTAGCCTGTTTGTTTTTTGATATATTTATCTAGCATTATTATCCGGTTAGACTTTAAAATGAAAAAATTCTTACTGATTACATTATTAAGCGGCTTCTCAACCATGGCCGCAGCAGAGGGACTGTATATCCAAGGTGAACTTGGCACATCTCGGTTGGTGTTAAAAGCAGACAATCAAAATCATAAAGATACTGTCACTAATACGCGTATTTCTGTAGGTAAAAGCTTCGGCAATGCCCGTTACGCACTCGATTACATCCATTTTGGGAAAGTAAAATTCCACCTCTAATGCTTATTCATCCACTCAAGGGGATTTAAGCGTACAAGGTATTGGCATCTCGGCAATTTATGATGCGCACAATCAAACTGCCTTAACACCTTATGTGGGTATTCGTGCAGGCGCCAATCGTCTAAGCGGCAATATTGAAAACCGTACCAATAATAGCTCTTACAGCTATTCAGAGACCAATACCCGTTTGGGGATTGGTTTGCTGGCGGGCGTACAATATCAAATTAATGATCAACTGGCATTCAATGTTGGCACAGAGTATAACTATCTAGGCAAGCTGGATGGTGATAAATATCCTACAAAAGTACATCAATACGGCGCACTCGCAGGTTTGCGTTATAGCTTCTAAACCAAGCATACAGCAATAACCATAAAAAATGAAAGGCCGTCTGAAAAGTTTCAGACGGCCTTCTTTTATCATTGCCATGTTGCTCAAACAACCGACAACATTTATTATCAAAAGAATATAAATCATATTAACAAATGGGTTGCCTAAAACATGCAAAATATTACCGACTATGTACGCAATACCGCGACAGCAGCCAAAACCGCATTTTACCGATTGGCGTCCTGCTCATCAGCCGAAAAAAATTACGCACTTTTACGCATAGCCGAATTGATTCAGATAAATCAAGCAAATATCTTAGCTGCAAATGCCAAAGATATGGCAGCAGCAACTGAAAAAGGTCTCGATACCCCACTATTAGAAAGGCTAAGGCTCACAGAAAAAACCGTAGAGAGCATGTGCGAAGGCTTACGACAAATTGCAGCGCTACCCGATCCAGTCGGTGAAATGGATGAATTTCGCACCCGGCCCAATGGCCTACAAATTGGCAAAATGCGCGTACCTCTTGGAGTTATCGGAATAATTTACGAATCGCGCCCTAATGTAACTGTCGACGCTGCCGCATTATGCCTAAAGTCGGGCAATGCCTGCATATTGCGCGGAGGCAGTGAAGCCTTTAACTGCAATCTGGAAATCTACCGGATTATCCGACAGGCATTACGTGAAAGCGCACTGCCCGAAGATGCCGTCCGCCTAATCGAAAATACGAATAGAGAAAGTGTCGGCGCCATGCTGCAGAGCCCCGATTTGATTGATGTTATTATTCCTCGCGGAGGAAAAGCATTGGTAGCGCGTATTAGTGCGGAAGCACGCGTTCCAGTCATTAAACACCTAGACGGCATATGCCACACTTATATTGACCAAGCAGCCGACACGGAAAAAGCAGTCAATATAGCCTTCAATGCGAAAACCTCTCGTTACGGCACCTGTAATACGATGGAAACCCTTTTGATACACCAAAGCCGTGCTGCTGAAATCTTGCCTCTACTAGCAAAAAAATATAAAGAAAAACAAGTAGAATTACGTGCCTGCCCCCGTACATTAGAGATTCTGCCCAATGCAGTGGCCGCCACCGAAGAAGATTGGAACACCGAATACCTCGCACCCATTTTATCTATTAAAATTGTTGACAATATATATGAAGCAATACAACATATAAACACGCATGGCAGCCATCATACCGATAGCATCGTTACCGAAAACTATACTGATGCCCAACTATTCTTGCGTATGGTAGACAGCTCCAGTGTAATAGTAAACGCATCAACCCGTTTTGCCGATGGCTTTGAATACGGCCTAGGTGCAGAAATCGGCATTTCCACTGATAAAATCCATGTACGAGGGCCTGTCGGGTTACACGGCTTAACAAGCCAAAAATGGATTGTTTTAGGTACTGGGCAAATCAGAACCTAAATTAGCAAGCCTCTGCAAAGCAATTGTGCAGAAATCGACTTTTTCAGACGGCATTTAGCGAATAAACAATAAATACAAGAGCATAAATCCATCTAAAAATACGCGTAATTTTGCATACCTTTTCTGAAATCAGACTATGCTAGCCACCTGATTTTTGCGAAAATACATGAAGTTTGAAATCCTAGAATAACCATATCATACTAGTAAAAGAGGAAAACCAGTGAAACGTATTTTTCTGTTTCTTGCCACTAATATCGCTGTTCTTGTCGTTATCAGCATCATTCTGAGTGTTCTCGGTGTTAGCAGTAACCCGGATCAATTAGGAAGCCTGCTCGTCTACTCCGCCGTTATTGGTTTTACCGGCTCAATTATCTCTTTGCTGACCTCTAAAATGGTTGCGAAACGTTCCGTAGGCGCAGAGGTAATTACGCAACCTCAAAACGAAGTTGAAGCTTGGCTTTTACAAACTGTTCAAAACCAAGCTCGCCAATGGAACTTAAAAACTCCCGAGGTAGCCATTTACCACTCACCCGAGCCTAATGCATTTGCTACCGGCCCCAGTAAAAATAATTCCTTGGTTGCAGTAAGTACCGGCCTGTTAGACAGTATGACTCGAGATGAAGTAGAGGCCGTTCTAGCTCATGAAATGGCTCACGTCGGCAACGGCGATATGGTAACGCTTACCCTAATCCAAGGCGTAGTCAATACTTTTGTCGTATTTTTAGCACGCATTGTTTCCAGCATGGTTGCTCGAAACGACAATGGAGAAGTATCTCAAGGTACATATTTTATGGTGAGTATGGTTCTCCAAATCGTTTTTGGTTTCTTAGCCAGTATCATTGTTATGTGGTTTAGCCGCCAACGTGAATATCGTGCGGATGCAGGTGCTGCAAAGCTAGTAGGTGCTCCTAAAATGATTTCAGCCCTACAACGCCTGAAAGGCAACCCAAGTGATCTGCCTAAAGAAATGACAGCAATGGGTATCGCCAGTGAAGCTAAAGATTCTTTGCTGTCTACCCACCCGAGCTTGGATAACCGTATTGCACGCCTAAAGCAAATGTAATATTTATCTTCAAGTATTTAAACCATAAACAATGCCGTCTGAAATTTCAGACGGCATTGTTTTTTTAATTTATACAGGCCGTCTAAACTTTTAATTTGGTCCTTAACAACTCTGAATCTGAGACTAAAACCTGCTTGTATACTAGAAAAAATGCCCCTGATATAAACAGAGGCATTTGAATGCTTTTGAGTCTGATGCATCAATCAAACATCAATATTTTGTGCCACCAACGCATTATTCTCAATAAATGCACGGCGCGGCTCTACTTCGTCTCCCATCAAAGTTACAAAAACCTCATCAGCGGCAATCGCATCTTCAATACGCACTTTCAACAAGCGGCGTACTTGCGGATCCATAGTAGTTTCCCACAACTGCTCGGGATTCATCTCACCCAAACCTTTATAGCGTTGAATAGACATACCTTTTTGAGCAGCGCTCATCAAAATCCCTAAGGCCTGTGCAAAGCTGTTAACAGGATATCGATGATCGCCTTTAACTACTTCCGCACCCTCATCCACCAAACCTTTCAAGGCGACAGAAGTTTGCAATAACGTTTGATAAGCTTTACCGGATAAGAATTTCGGCTCAATATAACTAACCATTACATTGCCATGCAACTTACGGGTAATCTTGATAAAGTGGCTGCCGTCACTGCCCTCTATTCGCTCCAAAACAACTTCTTTTTCATCTAGAAGCATAGATAACATAGCAATAGCGGCATCGGCAGATTCAGAACTACTTAAATCTATTTCTTCCGCATAAAGCATGGCGTTTAGCACCAAATCATCAATGACTCTGCTTTCTTGCTCAATAACACTGCGGGCCTGTAAAAACTGCTTAGCCACTTTCTCCAATTCTTCGCCTTGCAAAACACTATCACCTGAAATAATTTGTGCTTTATCAATAGCTAGGCCCAGTAAGAATTGGTCTTTTTCAAATTCGTCTTTGAGATAGCGCTCCTGCTTACCATATTTGGCTTTATACAATGGCGGTTGGGCAATATAAATATAACCGCGCTCAACTAATTCAGGCATTTGCCGATAGAAGAAAGTCAATAACAAAGTACGGATATGTGCACCATCCACATCAGCATCAGTCATGATGATGATACGGTGATAGCGTAATTTTTCGGGGTTAAATTCTTCCTTACCGATACCCGCACCCAATGCTGTAATCAAAGTAGCTACTTCTTGGCTGGCGAGCATTTTTTCAAAGCGTGCTTTTTCTACGTTTAAGATCTTACCCTTAAGCGGCAAAATCGCTTGGAACTTTCGATCTCTTCCCTGTTTCGCAGAACCGCCGGCAGAATCACCCTCCACTAGATATAACTCAGAAAGAGCAGGATCTTTTTCTTGGCAATCAGCTAATTTACCTGGAAGCCCCAAGCCGTCCATAACACCTTTTCGCCGAGTAATTTCCCTCGCTTTACGGGCAGCTTCTCGCGCACGGGCCGCATCTACGATTTTTCCGGTAATAATTTTAGCTTCGTTGGGATTTTCCTCCAAAAAATCAGTCAAGGCTTGGCTGATTACTTCATTCACCACGGGGCCTATTTCACTGGAAACCAGCTTGTCTTTAGTTTGAGAAGAAAACTTCGGATCGGGCAGCTTAACTGATAATACGCATGTCAGACCTTCACGCATATCGTCACCACTAGTATCTACTTTGGCCTTTTTCGCAACTTCGTTGGCCTCAATATAACTATTGATGGTACGCGTCATCACTTGCCGTAAAGCGGTTAAATGCGTCCCACCGTCTCTTTGCGGGATATTATTAGTAAAGCACTGCACAGACTCTTGGTAGCTATCATTCCACTGCATGGCAACTTCAACGCTCATGCCATCTTTCTCACCGAAAGCATGAAAAATTTTCTCGTGAAGTGGTGTTTTTTTACGGTTCATATACTGGACGAAACCGGCTACCCCGCCCGAAAAAGCAAAATTTTCATGCTTTCCGTCACGCTTATCAAAAAGCTCTATATCAACACCATTATTAAGGAAAGATAGCTCACGGATACGTTTTGCCAAAATATCAAAACTATATTCAATTTCGCCAAAGGTGGTTGTACTTGCTAAAAAGCGTACGACAGTACCTTTTTTATCGGAGTCGGCCACTGCCTTTAAAGGTTCAACCGCTACGCCGTTTTCAAAGCGAACAAAATGCTCTTTACCATCACGATAGATGGTTAGGCTAACCCAATCAGACAAGGCATTTACTACCGAAACGCCCACACCGTGCAAGCCGCCTGAAATTTTATAGCTGTTATTATCAAACTTACCGCCTGCATGTAGTACGGTCATAATAACTTCTGCAGCTGAGCGCCCCTCCTTCGGATGTATGCCCGTAGGCATACCACGACCATTATCACTAATACTAACTGAATTATCCGAATGAATGGTAACAACAATTTTATTACAATGTCCTGCCAATGCCTCATCAATCGCATTGTCAAGCACTTCAAACACCATATGGTGCAAACCTGAACCGTCTTGAGTGTCACCGATATACATACCCGGACGCTTGCGCACTGCCTCCAGACCTTCGAGTACCTGAATACTCTCGGCACCGTATTCTTCGTGTTTTTTCTGATCGGTCATAAATATCTTTTCTAGCTGATTAAAATCCCATGCACCCAATATTTATTTAGCTATGGAATACTATTTTAAGCATTACTCACAGCCTTAAAAAATCAAGTGTATAACCTTTCGAATTATACCTGATTCCACCCATTTTTTCAGCTTTTAAACCTACCCGGCAAATAAAGAAAAGCCCGACAGCCAAAGCCTGTCGGGCATAGTACAAATAATGTATCCGCCTTTAGAAAACGGCTCGCAACGCCAAGAAACAGAGTACGGATAAAATTGCAGCTGCCGGCAAAGTAATCACCCAAGCCAGTGCTATGGGTTTCATCATCGCCCAATTCGCATTACGGTTTACTAAGCCAATACCCAAAACCGCACCAACCAAAATATGTGTACTAGAAACTGGCAATCCCATTAAAGAAGCAAGCATTACTACTGATGCAGCCGCGAGTTCAGCAGTAAACCCTGAAGAAGGGTGCATTTTTGCCAAATTGGTACCTACTGTTTGAATAACTTCTTTACCGATAAACCACAAGCCAACAATCAAGGCAATACCAAAAGTAAGCATGGCAACCGGAGGCACCGGAGATTGGGAATTGATATCGCCGGTACGCAAAACATCCATAATTGCTGCAAAAGGACCGATCGCATTGGCAATATCATTTGCTCCGTGACTAAATGCAAAGCCGGCCGCCGTGAATACCTGCATCCAGCTGAACATTAAAAATGTTGATTTGCCCAAGTCTTTACGCTTCAAGGTTTTAGCATAAATGAAAGTAGCCATCCAGATACCTGCGCCAACCATAAAAATAGTTAGATAGCTACTAAGGTTACTCATACCTAAATGTAAGTTTTTCAAACCTTTGAAGATCAACATCGAGGCAATCATCATACCGCCCACAGAAGCAATCAACGGCACCCAGGACTGCAATGCTTTGTAGACATCAATGTTATTTTTACGATGATCAATGTCATAAAGGCCACGATAGTACTCGGATTCCAACTCACTAGGATCTGTATCTGATTCACCATAGATTTGGGCGTCGCGCGCCATGGCCGAAGCACACTCGATTTTTTCCGCCTCACTCAAACTCTCAAAATACAGACGGTGTTGTTCTTTAAATGCTTTTTTCTCTTGCTTAATGGCTTTCAAACGGGCTTCTGCTTGGGTATTGTAATCCAAGACATGTTTTTTAACTTGTGCAAACAAAATATAAGATACCAAACCACCCAATACCGGCGATAGCACCCAAGAGGCCGCAATCTGGCCTACATTATCCCATTGGATCAAGGCGAAAGTATTCGAACCGCTACTGAGATAGCCCAAGCACAAAGCACTGCCGACAATACCACCGATAATGGCGTGGGTAGTAGAAACAGGTAAGCCTTTTTTAGTAGCGAATAACAACCAAAGTGCCGCTGCCAACAAAGCCGACATCATGATATAAACAAACTGCATTGGCTCAAGATGCATCTGATTCAAATCAATAATGCCTTTACGGATTGTATTAGTCACCTCACCACCGGCGATAACCGCCCCACTCACTTCAAAAATAGCTGCAATCAGCAATGCTTGGGGCACCGTGAGTGTACCGGCACCAACACTGGTGCCGAAAGAGTTTGCAACATCGTTACCCCCGATATTGAATGCCATGAACACACCAAACAACGTGGCAAGTAAAAACAATACCGTATGGTTATAATTGATATAGCCCAACCCCCAGAAAATGAAGTAGGTTACCATACCAATCAATAATGCAAGAAAAACCAAGTTAAGCCTGGCGATAGTTGCACTTGAGGTTGAGTTAGAAGTCATAAAATTGCCTTGAATCAAAAATCGAAAAGATTTCTTAAAACGAATTAATACTGTAATAGGTGTAATAAAATTTACACAATTTTGATATTATAAATTGGTTAGATGCCGTCTGAAAGCAGATTCATGAAAAAATTATTATTTCCCGCACTGTCTGCCCCTTTAAAATTTTATGCCGTAGTACCGGACGCCGAATGGGTTGAGCGTATGGTTGATGCAGGTGCGGATACAGTTCAGTTGCGAAACAAAAACTTACACGGATCCGCCCTATATTCAGAAATCGAGCGTGCAGTAGCAGCTTGCCACAATCGCCCTATTCAATTGTTTATCAATGACTATTGGAAAGAAGCTATAGAAGCCGGCGCTTATGGCGTTCATTTAGGGCAAGAAGACATAGACAAAGCAGATTTACATGTACTTGCAAATGCCGGGCTGCGTTTGGGTATCAGCACTCACTCGATCTCAGAACTTGACCGGGCATTATCGGTAAATCCAAGCTATGTAGCGAGCGGGGCAATTTTTCCGACTACAACCAAAAATATGCCCACCCAGCCTCAAGGTCTCGAAAAGCTGCGTGACTATGTACAAAGGGCAGCTCCCACACCGGTTGTTGCTATTGGCGGCATAGACCTAAACAATGCAAGAGCCGTATTAGAAACGGGAGCTGCCTCTTTAGCGGTAGTACGTGCCATCACCGAAGCAAAAGATCCGGAAGCTGTGGTACGTTCCTTCCAAGCACTATGGAAATCAACAAAGATTTAACTTTATTTAAGAGATCTCCAACTTAAATTAATCAGATTGATCAAAAACCCAAGGCCTAGCGTTTATTTGGGTAAAAACATCGCAATCGCAATAATGCACGACTGACCGCTTTTTTCAACTGATTTCCTTCATTATTATTTATTAGGCGAAATACAACCCTACATAAAAAACGCTCGATAAAGTCAACCTCATTTCAACATGATTCCCAAGAAATCACTTTATCCCTCATCTGCAAAAAAGGATGCCGTCTGAAACTCAGACGGCATCCTTTTTTAATCAAGAGACTTATGAAACAACTTCACCTTGTTTACGCTGTTTCTCAATACTGGTATTGATATACCATTGTTGGAAAATAGTCAAAATATTATTAACTACCCAATACAACACTAAACCTGCTGGGAAAAAGAAGAACATTACCGAGAAAACCAAAGGCATAATCTTCATAATTTTTGCCTGCATAGGATCTGTCGGCGGCGGGTTCAAATAAGTTTGGATAAACATGGTTACTGCCATAACAATCGGCAGAATAAACCAAGGATCTGGACGGCTCAAGTCGGCAATCCAACCGAACCAAGGAGCCTGGCGCAATTCTACTGATGAGAAAATCGCCCAATATAAGCCGATAAATACCGGAATTTGCAACAGCATCGGCAAACAACCGCCCAAAGGATTAATTTTTTCATCCTTATACATCTTCATCATGGCCTGCTGCATTGCCATGCGGTCATCACCATATTTTTCCTTCAATGCCTGCAAGCGGGGAGCCACAGCACGCATCTTTGCCATCGAGCGGTAAGAAGCATTAGTTAACGGATAGAGAATCGCTTTCACAATAATCGTTAGCAAAACAATTGCCCAACCCCAGTTGCCGACCACATCATGCAATTTGTTTAGCAACCAGAACAATGGTGACGCAAAAATATGTACTTTGCCATAGTCTTTCGCCAATTGCAGATTGTCCGCTACTTGGCTGATAACGCTGGTCGTTTGCGGGCCGGCATACAAACCGGCCGCGAAACTTTCAGTTGCACCGGCAGCCACTACTTTCAAAGGCGCACGCACACCCGCCGAATAAAGATTATCGGTACGGCGGATATCCAGCTGGCAGGTGCCTTCGGCACAAATACTGGCACCATCTTTAGGCTGCATAATCCAAGTTGCCATAAAATAGTGTTGGACCATACCCACCCAACCTGAAGTACTTCGACGCACATAATCAGCCTGATCCTTACCCGACTTGAAATCATCATCCAAGGTATCAAAAGCCACTTTTTCAAACTTACCCTCGGGCGTATAAACCACAGGACCAGTGTAAGTATGGTTGAAGTAACCCTCCCCCTCCGGCTTGCTGTTATCACGCAACAAACGATAGGCAGCATCAAGTTTAACCGGCTGACCGCTTTGGTTATTAACATCAAAACGGACATTAATAAGATAGCTACCCTTTGTAAAGGTATAAACCTTGTCAACTTTCAAACCATTGGTTTCCGGAGCACTCAAACGAACTTCCAGCGTATCACCATTGAGCGTATATTGTTTTTGCGGAGCTTGGAAAGATAAATTTTGCAGAACATTTCTACCTGCCGCATCCAAAAGCTCAGACTGAGCTACATAGGTATACGCATTGCTGTCGTTGAATAAAACAAAATCTTTGCTCTCATCACTGCTCGAATTATATTTCAGCAGAGTCAGCTGACGCAGATCCCCACTTTTTTCATCAATCACCGCCTTAACGGTATCCGTAATAACCGTTACCGGCACAGCAGGAGATAAGGCTGCAATTTGCGCAGGTTGCGTACCGGCTGCTTGTTGCTGTGTTCCCGCCTGCTTTTGCGTAACAGGCTGCTTGGGCGTGGGAAACATCTGCTCCCACCCCAGCAAAATCAACAGCGCCACGCTGAAGAAGATCATTAATCTTTTGAAATCCATATTTTTTCCTGGTATTTTTTTAGATGCCGCCTGAAAGGCCAAAGCACCGTTATAGTAAGCTAAACCGCAACAAAATAACAGATAAATACAAGTTACGAAACCTTAATTAAAGCTTTATCCATATCCTTTTATTCTATGGAAGGGGATCATAACCACAGCCACCGAACGGGTGGCACCGGGCAATACGCTTTAACGCCAACCATCCACCCTTGAAAGCGCCATATTTTTTTACCGCCTCCAACGCATATTGAGAACAAGTCGGCGTATAACGGCAACGGGGAGGAATTAGCGGGCTAATCGCATACTGATAGAAGCGAATCAATCCAAGCAGCAATTTAGCAACCATTCTCAAAGTCTTCGCATCAATTGGCTAAGCTGCAAACGAACTTGTGCAGATTCTGATTGATCAAACCGCTGGCGCACCCGTACAATAAAATCATAACTTTGCAATTCACAGCAATTCAAACGAAACCATTCACGAATCACCCGCTTCATATAATTACGCTCATGCGCGCGCTTGGCTACTTTCTTGCTCACCACCAAACCCAATCTGGCATGTCCCAAGCGGTTGTCTGGAGAATGCAAAACCTGTACAAAACTCAAGCTACGCTGCCTTCTCAATGCAAAAACGGATGAAAAATCATCCGTTTTTAAAAGGCGGTATTGCTTACCGAAATACTGTCCCACATTACACAGCCAAACGTTTACGGCCTTTAGCGCGACGTGCAGCCAAAACAGCACGGCCACCGCGGGTTTTAGAGCGAACCAAGAAACCGTGGGTGCGTTTGCGGCGGGTAACTGAAGGTTGATAAGTGCGTTTCATGTTATGTCCTAAAATTATCTGAAAATCAAACCGAGAATTACACCTCAATTTACCAGTTTTGTCAATCAAAATAAGCGGATTACGTTCGGTTACCGATACAGCCCAACGATTCGCCAATCAATAATCCGCTCCAAAGTGCAGATAGTCGTAAAAGATTAAATTCTGTATAATCACCTAATATTTACAGAAAATCTGCAACCCGATCTCCACAGGGCGGCGGAGTATTCCTCATCATATTGATTTAAAAAATATAACGGCTATAGCCGTTAATTTATTTGGAAAATGGCTGCCACACTATGACGCTAGCAGAATTTTGGCCACAATGCCTCCGTCGGCTTCACGAGACATTGTCCCCCCAACAATACGATACTTGGATTTCGCCACTAACTGTAGGCGAAGAGGATGGCGTATGGGTGATATATGGCAAGAGCCAATTTGCTTGCAATATGTTGCGAAACCAATTTGCCAAATATATCGAAGCTGCACGGGCCGAATATGCTCCGCAACAATCTGCCATCACGTTCAAACCGGGTAGGGGGCAAGCATATCCTATGGCAAAAGAGCCCTCCTCCGAACAAGCCGCCGGCACTACAGAAGAAAATACCCCAACCGAACAACCTGTAACAAACAGCAGAAAAACAACTCTTTCCGAAAATATAACCGACCTAAATACCGACACCCAAACCAATACCCATATACCGACTCCCTCACCCCAAAGCGTGGGTAAAAAAAGTGCCCAAGATATTTTGGCCGAGCGCATGAAACAACTTCCGGAAGAATCCAAACGCTCCGCCGGCAGTACCAAAACTGTAAAAAGTCCAGCAACCGATGAAATAGCCGACACTACCGGCAAAGAAGCCTTGCGCTATAACCAAACCAACCTATCTCGAGACTATACTTTCGAAACATTGGTAGAAGGAAAAGGCAACCGTATGGCTGCCACTGCAGCCAAATCCATTGCTGAAAACCCCGGGGGTAACTACAACCCGTTTTTCTTATATGGCAGCACGGGCTTGGGCAAAACCCATCTAGTGCAAGCTATAGGCAATGAATTATTGAAGCAACGCCCAAACGCACGGGTACGTTATATGCATGCCGATGACTATATCCGCAGCTTCATGCATGCCGTACGCAACCAGTCATATGATGTATTCAAACAACAATACAAACAATACGATCTACTGATTATTGATGACGTACAATTTATCAAAGGCAAAGACCGTACAATGGAAGAGTTTTTCTACCTATACAATCACTTCCATAACGAGAAAAAGCAACTGATCCTTACCTGTGATGTGTTACCTGCCAAAATTGAAGACATGGACGAGCGTTTGAAATCGCGCTTTTCCTGGGGCCTCACACTGGAGCTGGAACCGCCCGAATTAGAGATGCGTGTGGCTATTTTGCAGCAAAAAGCAGAATCGGCAAATGTGGAGCTAGACGAACAAGCTGCATTCTTTATTGCAAAACACATCCGCTCCAACGTCAGAGAGCTTGAAGGCGCATTCAAACGTGTAGAAGCCCTTAGCCGCTTTCAGAAAAAACCGATTGATATAGACTTGGCCAGCGAAGCCTTACAGGATATTGTAGCCAGCGCCTATAAAGTTATTACCGCCGAATTGATTATTACCGAAACTGCCAAATATTACCGCATAAAAAACAGTGATATACTCGGCAAAAAACGCACACGCAATATTGCTCGGCCACGTCAGATAGCCATGAGTCTTACCAAAGAGTTAACCAACTTAAGCCTGCCTTCCATAGGTGATGCGTTCGGTGGTCGTGACCACACCACGGTAATGCACGGTGTAAAAGCTGTTGCCAAGCTTCGGGCAGAAGATCCGGAACTTGCCCAAGATTATGAAAAACTACTGCTGATTATTCAAAACTGATTAGCCCGAAGGGAATTTTTTATGTTGATTTTACAAGCAGAACGCGATGCTTTGTTAAAACCCCTGCAAGCCGTTACAGGCATTGTCGAACGCCGCCACACATTACCCATTCTAAGCAACGTATTGCTGGAAAATGTACACGGCCAAACTAACATTTTGGCAACAGATTTAGAAATCCAAGTAAATACCGCAGGCCCGCACAGCGAAGCGGAAGATTTCCGTGTTACAACCAATGCTAAAAAGTTACAAGACATCTTACGCGCTCTCCCCGAGGGTTCCATGGTTGCATTAGATTGGGCGCAAAACCGCCTGACCTTAAAAGCCGGCAAGTCACGCTTCAACCTGCAAACCCTGCCTGCAGAAGATTTTCCGCTGATGAGCGTAGGCGAGGAAGTTACCGCTGCCTTTTCACTGCCTCAAGAAGCTTTGAAAAACATGCTGTCACAAGTGCAATACAGTATGGCAGTACAAGATATCCGCTATTACCTAAACGGCTTACTAATGCAAGTAGAGGGTGATCAGCTCCGTTTGGTGGCCACAGATGGTCATCGTCTTGCTTACACCAGCACTACAGTTGATACCAACCTACCCAAAACAGAAGTTATTTTGCCCCGCAAAACGGTATTAGAGCTGTTTAAACTGATCAACCAACCTAGTGAGCCGGTAACGATAGAACTCCTAAACAACCAGGTTCGCTTCCGCTGTAACGATACCGTAATCGTCAGCAAAGTAGTTGATGGCAAATTCCCGGATTTTAATCGAGTTATCCCTTTGGATAACGATAAAATATTCCTTGTAGGACGTACTCATCTACTGGGCGCATTAGAACGGGCCGCCATCTTGGCAAATGAAAAATTCCGCGGTGCACGCCTACATATCAAACCCGGCCTACTCAGTGTAGTATGTAGCAATAACGAACAAGAAGAAGCCCGCGAAGAATTAGAAATCGCCTACCAAGGTGGCGAACTCGAAGTAGGCTTTAATATCGGTTACTTGATGGACGTATTACGTAATGTACACACCGAAGATATGCAGTTGGCTTTTGGAGATGCAAACCGCTCAACCTTATTCACCATTCCAAATAACCCCAATTTTAAATATATCGTGATGCCGATGCGCATTTAAACTTTCAATTTAATTTAAAGAACAGGCCGTCTGAAAACATTGTCAGACGGCCTGTTTGAATTTAAAAACTATTTCAAACAACTACTATCACAGCTCAAAAAGAATTAATTAAATATTAAAACCAAATAAATCCAAACACCTTTAATACGATAATCCTCATTTCTTTACTGCTTTTTCTAAAAACTAAAATCCCCCGAATAACCCTATAGATTTCATTCGGAGGACTTTACAACATAAAAAATAAGATATGCCGCTTAATTAGGCTGTAGTGGAAAAAAATATACAATAAATTATTATTTTTTCGCCGCAGCTAATTTAGCAGTAGCAACCTTATCCAGTTTGCAATAACGGGCTACAATTTGTGATACTTGAACTTGTTTGCCATTTACAGTTTGTACCGCTTGCTGAGTCAGCATATTACCATCTACTTGATCTACATTAGCAGCAGTAGCCTGATCTGCAGTCCAAGTAATACCATTACTGCTAAATACATTGCTATTACTATCAGTTTCATCAGCAACACGTGGCAATACCGGAGAAGCTTTGCCTTGGAACAAGGCTTGAGCCACCACTACCTCATTACCACTCATACCATAGGTTACGCGCAGCTTATCGGCACCTTTAGCGCCACACGCATAGGCTACCTCTTTCACCGAATCTACTTTAGTAGCCACAGGAGCAGACTGGGTTTGCGTAGCCGGAGCCTGAACTGTAGCAGTAGGTTGGGCGGCAGAGGCTTTTTCCGCCGATGAACCACCCATGCTACTACAAGCAGACAATAAGGCCACAATCGCAGCAGGTACAACAAATTTTAATTGTTTCATCTTTATCACTCCGTTTCTTACAGATTTAGTAAAAATATCATTTAGTTTAGTAGGCTGCCTGAGTCGCTTCTAAATAACAACGTACCGCCTCAATTTTTTCGAGGCATCCGCCAAAAGTAGCAAAACACAAACACTATTTCTTCTCAAAACACCCAGTATTGAATAAGTGATTTGTACTATGAGTTACCATAACAAAGAAAAAGTTCCTTGTCTGTACCAAACTGCGTACTTATGTCACATCACAAGAAAAACCAACACCAATAAAATCTCAACAGTATGATTTATAAAATATTTAAAAAAAATATACTGATGTAAATTCAGGAAAACTTATGTATATGCTATAAAATACACACATAATAAAAAACACCACCTAGCTCAGGTGGTGTTTTAAAATTTGGCACGCCTACGGGGAATCGAACCCCGGTTACCGCCGTGAAAGGGCGATGTCCTAACCGCTAGACGATAGGCGCGTATTTTTGGCGCACCCGGAGCGATTCGAACGCCCGACCCTCTGGTTCGTAGCCAGATACTCTATCCAACTGAGCTACGGGTGCGAGAAAGATTTGAATTATATGCATCACTTGAAAATCTGTCAACCACTTTATCGAATTTTTTTTGATTTCCATGTAAAATAGCGACTTATTATTTGAATAATCTTAGGATTTATTTATATGCTATCCGCCTGCAAATGGCCGCTATTAGGGGATTTTTCCAAAAAGATTGGGCTGCCTGTTGCCATTATTGACCTAGAGTCTACAGGTGGTGATATGTATCAAGACCGCATCACCGAAATCGCCATCCTCCGTTTCAACAAAGGAAAAATCAGTCGTTACGAGTGGTTGGTAAATCCTCAAAAAAATATTCCTCCCTTTATTACTTCACTTACCGGCATCAGCAATGAAATGGTTGCCGACGCTCCTCATTTTGCCGACTTAGTCCATGATTTACTGCCGTTACTGAGGGGGACTCTGTTGATTGCACACAACAGCCGCTTCGACTATACCTTTCTCCGTCATGAGTTCCAGCGTGCAGGCATCCATTTTGCCTCTCCTGCATTATGCAGTGTGCAACTATCCCGAAAACTTTACCCTCAGTATTTCAAACATAATTTAGATAGTATTATTGAGCGATTCGGTATCCAAACCGAAAGCAGGCACCGCGCTATGACTGACGTAACTGCTTTGGCAGATTTTCTAGAAATCAGCCTCAAAGAAAAAGGCTGTGATGAATGGCTCAAACACGTCCACACTCTTACCAATCCTCACCCGTTACCTCACCTATTCTCCGAACAGCTGGCAAATGAGATTTACAAACTATCGGACAGTCATGGAGTGATTGTCTGGCTAGATGCCGAAAACCGCGCCATTTCCTTATCCGTACATAAAAAAGCATTTTCTGAAGTTTCTGCTTTACTAAGGCGTAACAGTTACCCTTCCGAGATCAGAAATGCCGAAAAGATCATTTTTCATGAAGCACTCGGCAGCCTTCATGCTTTACAAAAAAGAGTAGAGCTTCAGAAACATTACCAACTCCCTGCCTCACAAACCACCCAAACATTTTTTAGTGTAGAGTTTGCCTACGATGAGAAACAGCGTTTAAGGGCACATATTCGAAACTTAGAAAACGGCAGTTACAACAACCCTCCCAATGGATTGTTCCTACACAAAAAAAAGGCCAAGCAAATACTGTCGGAATGGGCACAACAACAACAATTATGCCCCGACTCTCTAGGTTTGCTTCCTACCACCTACCCTGCCGGGCAGCCCTGCCCGAAAATAGTAGCCGGCCAATGCAATGGCGGTTGCCAGCACCAAAACGGTATTGAGCGGCAAAACGAAATTATTACTGCATCCGGCCGCTTATTACCCGTTGCCGACTGGGGTAATGCCCACGCATTGGAAATCACTGAAACAGATATGCTATCCAAGCGTTCCGTGACTATACGTTGTATAAACGGAACCCTTAACTTACCTGATGGCAGCTATTATTTTGATTCGTCACTACCGGCAATCGTGAAAGATATTTGGAAGCGGTCAAAGCATAATATACGTATATTGTATTGACATATTATTGGCATCTGCCAAATTCACGTATATTTGAAAAAATAAAATATGCTCAAAAACCTGCTCTATCTCCAGCTATGATGAGCCCTGTGCCTGCATACGAACAGTAAAGGCCGTCTGAAAATATTTTCAGACGGCCTTTCATCCTCTTTTAGACATATAGTGACATCTTAAATTGATAAAATTTCACCTTACATGTCTACAACTACTTCATATATCAGTAGATTTTAAATACTAATATTTTGGCTTCAACCCTTATTCCCAATCAAATATTTCACTGTTTTCATCCCAAGCATTTTTCATGGCAGTCTGAATCGTATCCATACTAAATCCGCGATAAGCTAAAAAGCGCACCTGTTTTTGCTTCTCTTTCAAATCTAATCCGGACCGCTTGAATTTTTTATGTAACAGATCGACCGCCGTAGCCAACTCCCCCGCCTTATCCGGCATTAATTCCCGCACGGTTGCCTCATCCACACCTTTGGCCGACAGTGCCTGCTTTATCCGCAAACTACCATAACGATTGCGCTTACTATGCACATAAGCTTCGGCATAACGTTCGTCAGACTGCCAGCGACGCTCAGCAAATTCGTTTAATACAGCCTCCAATTCTTCCTCACTTTGCGCATACGGCATTAATTTTCGCTTCAACTCAAGGCGGCTGACTTCACGGCGAGAAAGAATATCCATCGCACGGTTACGCAGTGATTTTTCGGATTTCATATTTGACTACAACAGGGCTGAGGGCGTTTAATCAGTATTTTGCGTTTTTTGGGGACGCAGGTTTTCATAAATTTCAGGCAGACTGCCGATTAGCCAGTCCGGTTTGGTTTCAGGACTTTGTACCAACTCCTGCATATCACCGTAACCGAATGTTACAGCCACAGAAAGGCAACCTGCCGCTTTGGCTGCCAAAATATCGTTTTTAGAGTCGCCCACCATCATCATATTCGCAGGATCGATATTCAACACTTCAGCGGCATGTAGCAACGGCAGCGGACTGGGCTTCTTCTCCGGCAAGCTGTCACCGCCGAGAATCAAGCTGAAATAATCTGCCAATCCGAGCTGCTGTAAAAGCTCTACCGCGAATACCTCATTTTTATTGGTGACCACTATCAGAGGAATACCCAAAGATTTCAAGAGCCCCAAACCCGCTTCTGTTTCAGGATAGGGGCGGGTAAAATCGCTCAGATGCTCACGGTAGTAGCGGACAAAAAACGTAAAACCTTCTTCCCAACGCGATGCATCTGCCTCGCCATCCGCATTATCGGTCAAAACACGATGCACCAGCTTGGCTATCCCATCCCCCACATAACCGGCCACTACCTCTTGCGGTAGTGGTGCCTGTCCCAAATGTACGCGCATGGCATTAGCAGCTGCCGCCAAATCCGGAATAGAATCACAGAGGGTACCGTCTAAATCAAAAGCAACGGCTTGAACGTGTTCGATAGTGGTTTGCGTAGTCATAATCCCCTGGCCGGAAACAGTTACAAAGGGGCTATTGTAGCACTTTTCAACATGCCAAAAGGCCGTCTGAAAGATTATCCTTTCAGACGGCCTCGGTTATAGCAATAAAATCATGTATAAAGATTATGCCAAATCGAACGCTTTATGCAAAACGCGTGTAGCCAATTCCATATATTTTTCGTTAATCAATACGGAAACTTTGATCTCAGAAGTAGAAATCATCTCGATATTGATATTTTCTTCAGCCAAAGTGCGGAACATTTTTGAAGCCACGCCTACATGCGAACGCATACCCAAACCTACAATCGATACTTTGCATACGGCATCGTCGCCATCAATATCGGTTGCACCCAAGCTATCTTTCAACTGCTCCATCAAAGCCAAAGTCGGCTTGTAATCGGCACGCGGCACAGTGAATGAAAAGTCGGTAGTACCGTTTTCGCCCACGTTTTGGATAATCATATCCACTTCGATATTGGCATCTGCAACGGCACCTAGAATCTGGTAAGCCACGCCCGGCTTGTCGGGTACTCCGCGCACGTTGACACGGGCTTGGTTTTTATCGAATGCGATACCGGAAACGGCTGCTCGTTCCATATTATTGTCCTCTTCAAAGGTAATCAGAGTGCCCTCGCCGCCCTCTTGCAGGCTGCTTAATACGCGTAGGCGCACCTTATATTTGCCGGCGAATTCCACCGAGCGGATTTGCAAAACTTTAGAGCCCAAGCTGGCCAGCTCAAGCATTTCTTCAAATGTAACGGTATCTAGGCGGCGTGCTTCGGGTACGACACGCGGATCGGTTGTATATACGCCGTCTACGTCTGTATAAATTTGGCATTCGTCAGCCTTCAATGCCGCAGCCAGTGCCACGGCCGAAGTATCCGAACCGCCCCGTCCCAGTGTAGAAATATCGCCATTGGGATTGATACCCTGAAAACCCGCGACAATTACGACACGGCCGGCCTTCAGATCGGCCCGCATAGCTTCGTCATCTATTTCTTCAATACGCGCTTTGGTGTGGGCGGCATCGGTTTTCACAGCTACTTGCCAACCGGTATAACTTTTCGCATCAACACCGATGTTTTTCAAAGCCATCGCCAACAGGCCGATCGTCACCTGTTCGCCGGTAGCCAATACTACATCGAGTTCACGCGGATCAGGGAACTCTTGCATCTCATGCGCCAATGCCACCAAACGGTTGGTTTCGCCGCTCATGGCGGAAACCACTACCACCACGTCGTGACCTTCGGCGCGGGTTTTGGCAACACGTTTGGCGACGTTTTTAATGCGTTCGGCGGAGCCTACGGAAGTACCGCCGTATTTTTGTACGATTAACGCCATTTGATTCGTGCTTTCTTTAACTTAGCTGGGATGATGAAGTGGATACAACAAGAAAGTTGTTGCTGTCCGTGAAACGCTTGTAAAGCTTGGCATTTTACTATTTTTTTCACTTAAAGACAAAATACCTTCTTTATGTTTGCGCCAAGTTATAACGAGTGTTACGGGCAATATGCCTAATAAGCGGTATTGCCCGCAGTTCGGGAATCTTCATCAAAATGTTTTCAGACGGCCTTTACATACCGGAAATGCTCGCCTAAACCCCATTTGGATCAACGACTTGAAAATGCAACTTGTTGATGAGCGATCAAGCTGAAAATACCCTTTTGTGCCAAGCTTATCAGACTGCCTAATTCTTCCACTGAAAAAGGCGCGCCTTCGGCCGTACCCTGTATTTCGATAATTTTCCCCGAAGCAGTCATCACAATGTTTACATCGCTATCGCAACCTGAATCTTCCGGGTAATCCAAATCCAGCAAGGGAACGCCACCCACTACACCCGCCGATACTGCGGCCACTGCCTCACGGATAGGATTGGCGGTTAGCAATCCTGCTTCGGTGAGCTTATTTATGGCAAACTGCAAAGCGACAAATGCACCGGTAATACTTGCGGTACGCGTACCGCCGTCGGCCTGTATGACATCACAATCAATTAAAATCTGACGCTCGCCGAGTTTTTCCAAATCGACCACCGCACGCAACGAACGTCCGATCAGGCGCTGGATTTCTTGAGTACGCCCGCTTTGTTTACCGGCAGCCGCCTCTCGGCGCATACGACTGGCGGTAGAGGCCGGCAGCATACCGTATTCCGCCGTTACCCAACCTTTGCCCTGCCCGCGTAAAAACGGCGGCACACTCTCTTCAATCGATGCAGTACAAATCACTTTGGTATTGCCTGCTTCAATTAAGCACGAACCGTCTGCATGCGGCAAAAAATGGGGCGTGATTTTAATCTCACGCAATTCATCGGGTTGACGGGAGGTACGGATATAGTTGCTCATGATTTTTCCTGCTGAATAAAATAGCGGGAATTATAACATGCCGCATTATGGTATATTGACGGCATAATAACCGCCTGCCCGGTACCGTCTTTACGATACCGGCAATATTACGCGGTCTGACGGTTTTTCATTCTTTATTAATCGGAGTTCTTTTAATTATGAGCATTCACAGCATGACCGGTTTTGCCAACGCCTCAGGCGAATGCGGCAACAAACGTATCAATCTGGAGTTGCGGGCGGTCAATCACCGCTATTTAGACGTACAGTTCAAAATGCCGGACGATCTCCGCCATTTGGAAAGCATTATGCGTGAAGCCGTAGCCGCCAAAGCCGCACGAGGTAAAGTTGAGTGCCGTATCCAAGTGCAAACACTGGAAGCAGGTTCGGGCGGCAAGCTTTCCATCAATCAAGAACTGGTACACCAGCTGGCCTACCTTAATAAAAAATGGCGCAAACAGCACAGCGATTTAGGCAAACTCTCCGTTGCCGATATACTAAAATTTCCGGGCGTACTGACCACACAAGGCGAAGATGAAGAGGCTTTTGCACAAACCGTACAAAAATTACTCAGTAAAGCCCTGCAAGATTTTGGGGCCGCCCGTGCGCGCGAAGGCGAGAAGCTGCAACAACACCTGCTTGAACGCTTGGATGCAATGGAAAAAATTATAGCTTCATTGCAAGAAGTGTTTCCTAATCTGGTAGAAGCCCACCTGGAGAAAGTGCGCACCCGCCTGAAAGAAGCCGTGGACAATATCGATGACAACCGTTTGCAACAGGAATTTGCACTATTCATGCAAAAAGCCGACGTAGACGAAGAATTCAGCCGCCTACGCACCCATATTACCGAAGTCCGCCGTATCGTACGCGAAAGTAAAAATGCCGCCGGCAAGCGTTTGGATTTCCTGATGCAGGAGCTTAACCGCGAAGCCAACACTTTGGGCAGTAAAGCCATAGCGGCAGAATGTACGCAAGCTTCCGTAGAATTGAAAGTATTAATCGAACAAATGCGCGAACAAGTCCAAAACATCGAATAATCGGCTCTTCGGTTATATTTTTCAGACGGCCTCTATTTACTTGCAGAGGCCGTCTGAATTTTTAACGCCGGCTTTATTTCACATGGAGCATTTGCTTTACTTTAGTTTGGCAAACAAATAAAAAAGCGTGTTACATTCAGCGTTTTACGGCGGATAAATATACCGTTACCAACAAACCGCCGGAAAACTCAAAAGTTTATTTACTATAAACCCAAATAAAGCTGTTAAAACAATAATTCGGGAGAGGAACATGAGAAAGCTGGCCGAACCTTTGGTTCTCAAACACCACACCTTGCGCAACCGCATCATTATGGGCTCGATGCATACGGGCTTTGAAGAACATGCCGAAGGTGCCGAACACCTTGCCGCTTTCTATGTAGAACGCGCCCGTAACGGTGTAGCACTGATCATCACCGGCGGGATCGGCCCGAATGCCGAAGGTGCGGTAACCGAAGGCGGGGCCAAGCTGACCACTGCCGAAGAAGTCGCATGGCATCGTACAGTTACCGAAGCCGTTCACCTTCACGATACAAAAATCTGCATGCAGATTCTGCATACCGGCCGCTATGCGATGAGCCGTCAACCGGTTGCCCCCAGCGCAATCCAAGCCCCGATTAATCCCGCAAAACCCCGTGCACTTTCAACCGAAGAGGTGCGCCAAACTGTAGCCGACTATATCCGTTGCGCCCGATTGGCCCAGGAAGCAGGTTATGACGGTGTTGAGGTCATGGGCAGCGAAGGCTATCTGATCAACCAGTTTCTGGCTCCCTGCACCAACACCCGTGAAGACGACTATGGCGGCAACGCAAGTAACCGGCGCCGTTTCGCCCGTGAAATCGTCTCCGGTATCCGTGCAGCCTGCGGCGACGACTTTCTGATTATTTTCCGTATTTCCCTACTCGATTTAGTAGAAAACGGCAGTACATGGGAGGAAAACCAAGCTCTGGCTGCCGAAATCGAAGCAGCAGGAGCGGATATGTTCAATACCGGCATAGGCTGGCATGAGGCGCGTATTCCCACCATCGCCACCTCTGTACCGCGTGCCGCCTTTGCCGAATTCACAGGCAAGCTGAAACAAATCAGCAGTATTCCGGTTATCGCAACCAACCGCCTGAATATGCCCGCTATTGCAGAAGCGGTGCTTGAACAAGGGCTTGCCGATGCAGTATGTTTGGCGCGTCCGTTTTTAGCCGATGCGGCCTGGACGTCCAAAGCACTGGCCGGAGACGATCACCGTATTAATACCTGCATCGCCTGCAACCAAGCCTGCCTTGACCATATTTTTGCCGGCAAACTCACCACTTGCCTAGTCAACCCTTTTGCCTGCCACGAACTCCAACTTGAAGTAACCACGCCGAAGGTTTTGAAAAATATTGCCGTCGTCGGTGCGGGCCCCGCGGGTATAGCGTTTGCCAAAACCGCTGCCGGCCGCGGCCACCGCGTTACACTTTTCGACTCGCAACAGCAAATCGGCGGCCAATTAAATATTGCCAAACAGATTCCGGGCAAACCCGAATTCCGCGAAACCTTGCGCTACTTCAACCAGATTCTCGGTGATTTGGGCGTTGTCCGCATACTCGGACAAACCGTTACCGCCGCGGATTTACAGGATTTTGATGAAATCGTACTGGCTACCGGCATTACTCCGCGTACTATCAATATTCCCGGCACAGACCGTCCCGAGGTATTAAGCTACTTAGACGTGTTGCGCGATAAAAAAGGGGTTGGTCGTCGGGTAGCTATTATCGGTGCGGGCGGTATCGGTTTCGACACCGCCGAATATCTCAGCGAAGAAGGCGGCGACAGTGCTCTTTCACCACCGCTGTTTCATAAAGAATGGCAAATCGACACCAGCCTGCAAGCGCGCGGCGCACTATTATCACCAACACCCAAGATCACACCCTCGCCACGTGAAATCTGGCTGCTACAGCGTAAAGACGGTTTGGTAGGCCGCAATCTAGGCAAAACTACGGGCTGGATACACCGCAGCGTACTCAAGCATAAGGGCGTCAATATGTGGAACAATGTGGAGTATGTCAAAATCGATTCAGACGGCCTGCATATCCGCCGTAATGGTAAAGAAATAGTTTTAGAAGTTGATAATGTCGTGATTTGTGCCGGCCAAGAACCTAACCGCAGCCTTGAAGCTGCCTGCCGTGCGCTGGGCAAACCCGTCCATATAATCGGTGGCGCAAGTGAAGCTGCCGAACTGGATGCCAAACGCGCCATCAAAGCCGGCACGGAACTGGGTTTAACCGTATAAGTCGGAGCTAGCCAACTTCAATACAGCCCGTTCATATTTTTCAGACGGCCTGAATCTGCAAATTATACTGATTAAACGAGGCCTAAATAGCACCCCTCTGTAATTTTTGTGAAAGCAAAGAAAATCAGAGGGGTTTATTTTAAAGATTGGTCGGCAATAAAATTTGCGCAATACGCTTAAATCATTATTTATAGTCCCGACAAAGTAACGGATAACAGTTGTCATACTTAATCTCAAAAGGTCACAACAAAATTCTGCCGGCACCCGGGGTTACTTTCATATGCGCTATCTTTTTAAGGTATAGTAAGGCCGTCTGAAAACGGTTTGCGAAAGGAATATAATGTCAAAATGGGATGAGCGCTATCTTACCGAGGAATATGTATTCGGAACCCAACCCAATGCCTTCATTGCAGAAATCCTCCCCCTGCTGCCCAAAGGAGGCCGTGCACTTGATTTAGCCACCGGCGAAGGACGCAACGGTATTTTTCTAGCCGAGAACGGCTTCGAAGCCGAAGGTGTGGATATGTCGGCCGTTGGTCTACAAAAGGCTCAGCGGTTGGCTGAAAGCAAAGGCGTGCCATTCCAAACACGGCAAGCCGATCTTTCTACGATGCCTTGGCCGTCTGAATACTATGCCGTTATTACTAGTGTCTTTTGTCATTTCACCGAACCTCAGCGCACCGAAATCATGCAAAAAATGCTATCTTCATTACAATCAGGCGGCATGTTTGCGGGTGTGTTTTACCATCCAGAACAAATCGCTTTGGGTACCGGCGGTCCCAGCGATCCTGCCATGCTTGGTACATTAGAAGACATGCAAAAAGCCCTCAACGGACTGCAATGGCTTATCGCCGAACACCGCGTACATGATTTAGCTGAAGGCTGCCGCCACCAAGGCAAAAGCTCCGTCATTTACCTTCTTGGGCAGAAGCCGCAAGCGTGAAGCTAAAACTGTTTAACGGCTAATTCATCAGCCGACTATGCCGTCTGAACCCGCATACTCAGAATGGTTTCAGACGGCATAACCCGTTTAAATCATCAGGCACATCTACAACAACATTTGAAACACAAAGGAAATATCATGACACAAGAACAACTCAACCCACTGGTCTTACCCGACGCACAAGGTAATTTCGGCAAGCACGGCGGTAAAATCAACCATCCTAATCTTGCCGAGGCATTGGCCGAAATCGAAGCAGGCTTTCGCAGCATTATCGGCGATGCCGAATTTATTGCCGAAATGAAACGCCTGCAAGCCACTTATGTCGGCCGCCCCAGTCCGATTTACCATGCCCGCAGCCTATCCGCACGGGGAGCCCAGATTTACCTGAAACGCGAAGACCTCAACCACACGGGGGCGCATAAAATCAATCACTGTATCGGCGAAGTTTTACTGGCAAAAAAGCTAGGAAAACGCAAAGTCATCGCTGAAACCGGTGCCGGCCAACACGGTGTTGCCTTAGCCACCGCCGCAGCTTTATTAGGTTTGGAATGCGAAATCCACATGGGTGTAGTCGATATTGCCAAAGAACATCCGAATGTATCCCGCATGAAAATCCTCGGTGCCAAACTGGTTCCGGTATCCGAAGGTGCGGGCACGCTAAAAGAAGCAGTAGACAGTGCATTCCGTGCCTATATGGCTGATTTTAAAAATACTATGTTTGCAATCGGTTCGGTAGTCGGCCCGGCACCTTATCCCGAAATGGTCGCCTATTTCCAAAGTATCGTCGGCCATGAAGCACGCGAACAGTTCCACAACGCTTACGGCGGCCTGCCCGACGAAGTGATTGCCTGTGTGGGCGGTGGTTCCAACGCTTTAGGGTTATTCAATGCCTTTTTGGATGACAACGAAGTAGAATTAGTCGGCGTAGAACCCGCCGGAGAAGGCCTCGACAAGCCTGGTCGTCACGCTGCAACCATGACTTTAGGCACTTACGGCAATATTCAGGGCTTCAACTGTTACTACTTACAAAATGAAGACGGCACGCCTGCTGCCGTACATTCGATTGCTTCTGGTTTAGACTATCCCGGTGTCGGACCGCAGCACTGCCACTTAAAAGATATCCGACGCGCCCGTTACGAAACCGCCACCGATCAAGAGTGTCTGAATGCGTTTCTCACTCTTTCACGGGAAGAAGGCATTATTCCCGCACTCGAATCGGCGCATGCCTTAGCATATGCCCTACGCCGTGCCCAAGAGCTACCTGTCGACAAACGCTTATTAGTTAACCTGTCCGGACGCGGTGATAAAGATATTGACTTTGTATTGGAAAAAATCAATTTATAATTGAAACTTCTATTTTCATATATTTGTTTTACTAAACAAAAGGCCGTCTGAAACTTTCAAACGGCCTTTTGAATTATGCAATCCCCATTATTTGTTTGCTATCTCATTAAATTAGCAGTTATTATTATCCTAATATTTTGATGCCTGGATACTTACAAATACGAAAGCCGCATTTTCTCCATACTTTTATGCAACAGATTCATTTCACTTTTCCAACTAAAACCGTACTAGCACTACACAATAACTGCTACCCTCATTCAATGTAATGATTGCTCAACCCTTTCTTATTAGACCTTCATACTCATAATCTTGTTTTAGTATTCGAAACAATACCTAACTCCAATTAACGTTTTTACCAGTTTCAAACTGTTTCAGATCAACATGCTCCGATTGTTTAGCCAGTTCCCGTAGCACCAAAATTACTTTTGGAAATAGTAGCATACTCACTAGATGCCGTTTACCATGGGCGAAGTGAAAGTAAGACCTTTAAATTTAGGAAATATTATGGTTTCGCCACTACCACGCTACCGTTAGCAGCCATTCTTTATCATGCAGTAAAATTAAACTGCCACATTCTTCTAGAGAAACTCGGGGAACAATGCCTTTGAAGATAACTTATGATAGAACTGCGAACATTTTCTCTTATGTCGCTTCCATAAAGCAAGTTTTAAAATTCTGTTCCTTAGGTAAACTGCCACCTAAGGCAAGATAGCATATATTCTTTCCCTTAAAAGAAATCAGGCTAGATAAATAGGATACAGCCAATTAATATAGTTATGCATATCACAAACTGAGCGGTTATCATCTTATTATATAACTATATTAAGTGCGGTACCTTAAAATATAAGTTGTGAAGAATAAAAAACACGCATAACAATTAAAAATAAAAAAGCCTAAACAAATGTTTAGGCTTAGAATATTTGGCTCCCCGACCTGGGCTCGAACCAGGGACCTGCGGATTAACAGTCCGTCGCTCTACCGACTGAGCTATCGGGGAATTAGACGAGAATTATATAAATCTTATTTAAACTTGTCAAGCTTTTTTTATAAAATATCTGCAATATGCTTTGCCGAACGCTTGGCATCCAACAAAATCAAACCAAGTTTGCCGCCTTCCTTAGCCATTAAAGCCAACACGGCATTATTACCTGCTTGGCTCAACAAAATATAACCTGTTTTACCCTTCACCATTACTTGATCAAGTTCACCGCAAGCCAACTCTTGTACAGCACGGTTACCCAATGCTAACAAAGTTGCAGACATTGCACCCACGCGATCAGCGTCCAAATGGCTAGGCATTAAGGTGGCAATGGGTAAGCCGTCAGTAGAAATCACGGCAGAAGCCACAATATCAGTTGTAGTGCTATTTAAATCACTTAATACAGAAATTAAAAGTTGTTCACGCATTTTTATTCCAATTCATTTTTTGCAAGCCATTTTATTTGCTTTGCAGATTAATTGCTTCCATAACGGTTATATAGAACTTTTATCAACGTTACAAAAGCCTCTTTATTAAGATCGGGTGCACCACCTATAACTAAGGTTAATTTGGTCTGCCCAATATACAATGGATAAAAAGTTAGTTCACTTTGACCGGTTGGATCACAAATACCCCAAGTATTGTGATGGATATTCAGATTATTTTTTACCAACAACCGATGCTTTTCTCCCAAAGCGGCGACCTCACTAGACAATACGCCCACTTCTTCTGCTGTTTCATGATGAAAGCCTGCATTAGCAAAATATAATCCATTCTCATCTGCTAATAAAGCCTTACCTACACTTGATAATTCTGCCAACAGATCAGGTAATCTATCGTCCGACATATGGATATCATCGCTACCTGGATTTTCATCTCCGTAGATAAATTCCAGACGCTGTAAGCGATAAAGCAAATTTAATGCGGAACCCATATCACTGGTATCTGCCCATGCCAGTAATTTCTCACTGCTAATTGTCTCGGCATTCCCAGCTTTCAGCAAGCCATATAACAAAGTTCTACTGGCGCTCCCTATATCACTAGATACTGCATAATATGCGCCGGCCGGAGTGATTTTAGGATATAGATTTGATTGTAGAGAAAGTGTTGAATCCATTCTTATACCTCTAAGCCCGGGTCTATAGAAAACAGCATTGCGCTTATCAATTGTTTTACATCATCTTCCCTACGGGCATCAATTTCAAAGACAGGCACATTAAAATTATGCTGAGCCAAATATTTTTGATATACATCAACTCCCGGAAGTGAGCGGATATCCATTTTGGTAATACCCACTACCAAGGGTGCTGTTTTTAATAATTCTTGAAATGCATCCAAAAAAAACTTTAAGTCTTTGAGTGGATTAGTACGGGTATTATCCAGTAACAAAATTAACCCCATACTCCCTTTACTCAAAATTTCCCACATAAAATTAAAGCGCTCCTGACCAGGTGTGCCGTAAAGATGTACTTTAATTTCCTCATCTAAACGAATCACACCATAATCCATAGCAACAGTCGTATAGCCTTTACGAACCAATGTCATATCAGAAGCGCTGGCGTCAGTCTGTACTGGCGGATCATCAGAAAGTGCAGCAATGGCCGTCGTTTTCCCGACACCGACCGGACCTGTAAAGATAATTTTATTTTCTTTCATGTATCGCCCCTTGCTTATTTGCCAAATAACTTACGCATTAAGCGCTGCAGCAACCCGCGTGGTTGCTCTGCTGACGGGCTTACCACCCTTTCCGCATCTTGTGACATTTGATTGTCGGGCACATTGCTGCTAACGTCTACGCTACCGCCAATATTATTATCAGTAGCTTCTTTACCTGCAATTTGATCATCTGTTACCAAAAATCCGGTTACTGATGTTGCGGCTAAATAATTAAGAATATCAGTCATTTCAACCGGCATTACTTTATAAAGAATATTCAGATTCACCGATGTTTTAGTTAAAAATGCCGATAAACGCATTGATTCGGGAACTGGAGCCAAACGTGTTAAATTCGGCCAACGTTTAAGCGTAAATACCGTACTCGGCGTCATAGGGTAAATCAATCGGCCTTGTGCCGTCCAAATCGCCATTTGCCACAAACACGACATAATAGTCACTTTTGCTTTTTCTTTCCATTGCGGATTATCAGGCACTGCCTTGCACACGACATGTAATTTATCATCTTGGCTAAGTTTTTCCAGATCAGTCGCACTAACGGTTAGTAATACACGCTGAATGCTGGGAAATACAATCAGCACTGGCTTACCCTCATGCAGAATAGCAACATCCTGATGACCTTGGCTTGCTGCTTTCAATGCACCTAAAAGACCTCTTTGTGGATTAAAGCGACGGATAGCCGTCTTACGCACCCCCGCACCTTCAGCAGCAGCCTGCCGATCCCGTGCATGCTGTTCGACATCAAATATGTTCCCACCTTGAGCCAAACTACGTAAGATAGGAAATAATGTTTCAAATTTAATTGGCTTTGGTAAGTAAGGAGCCGTAACTTTCGGCTCTTTTTCAGAGAACATTACTACAGGAATATCGGTATATTCACTGCGAAGAGATTCCCAACGCTGCATACCGTTATCAGTATCAGTATCCACTAGGATCATATCGGGCTTATTCTCAGACTCTGAGCTGACTACTTCATAATTGGTAGTATTATGCATCTTAAACGCCATCCGGAAGACAGCGTCCTGTTGCTCACCCATTTCTTGTAACATTACCCGTATGGTTTTTACTTTTGGTAATTGATTTTCCATTTATTCAGCACTCTTTTATTATTTATTTCTCTGGTTTACACGCTGCAACAGCTGGCTCATAGCCAAAACCACTTCCTCAGGCAGGCTGTCAACCCACTCTTTGAGAATACGTAAAAACTGCTCCAAGCGCACCCAATCTTCAGAGCGCTCATACAAATCAAACAACATAATATAAAGCTGAGACTCTTGAGAATACTGCAATACCGCCTGCTCCAACATGCCAATCGCTTGATCTAATTGACCATACATCAAAAGCGACTCAACTTCCTTCACGGCTTGTTCCGCTGGCGTTGCATTTTCACTGATCAAAGAAGTATCTTTTTGAACCAAGTCACGATAGTGAGCTTTCATTTGTCTGGCTGAAGGCTGTAAGTAGCCTTTTGCCAAGCCTATTTCACGTACTTGCTGTTCATTGGGACCTTTTTCCAAATCATCAAATACTTCATGATAACCGAGACTATAACCCCAACCGAGCATACGCTCTTTTACTTGGCGACCGTATTGACCCAACGAATAGTACAATCGCCACAAATGTTTGGCGAATTGGCCTACTTCTTCATGCTGATAATCCAAACGTAGTGCATCAATAATGAGGCTGGCAGGCTTCTCAGACTTCTGAATAGCACGGTTGTATTGCTGCAAGGCTGTTTCATAGTCTACTTTATTTTTGAGAATCTTAGCGCTCTTATCTGGGCGGACAAAACCCATTACGGCACCTAACTCTTCTTCACTTACATTGCCCACATCCAAATTACCGGTAACGATCGGTATACGTTTGCTATACCCCTCAGTCGCCTGCTTATTTACACCTATTGTTAATGCAGGCTGAGTAATCTCCTCCAAACCGGTTTGTTCACCAATCTGACGCGATACCTCCTGCATACCCCAACCTAACTCTCGCTCGGCCAAAACACGCAAAGGTAAGTGGGTAGACTCTGCAATCAAACCCGCTTTGATATATTCGGCCATGCTATCCTGAGACAGAGCATTGCGGTGACGACCTAATGTTTCCGCCAGCAAGTCAAAATTGCCTGCGCGCAAACTCAAGCCAACCAACTCATGCACCAGCTTTTCAGGTGCCTCTTCATCAAGATGGTTAAGATAGCCCGCTAAAGAAGCCGCCGCCTTATCCTCATAGCCGAATTGCTTGTAAACCTGATATTCAGTTAACGGATCTACCTCTTGAGCCGAAACCGATGTTGTTAATCCTTCAGCGCTGCTACCTTCCCATTCCCACTCTTGCTCATTGGTTTCTTCAACCGTTTGATGAATGGTTTCCAGCCACTCGTCCCCCGTTTCTTTTGACTGTGGCTGTATTGATTGACGTTTAGGCGCTGCCCCTTTGGCTGACTTTACTCCTCCATTAGCCGCTTTGTTTTGTTTGTGGCGCACAAACAACAAAACCAGCAATAGAAGTGCCAGCAGAATAATTAAAAGTGAATAATCCAAAAGTATCTCCCGATACAAATTATAGTCATCTAAACATCCTGCGCCGCTTTAAGGCCTCTGTATCACTGCGAATGATTGTTAGAGTTTACACCCCCAATGAGCATATTCCGAAATAAATTTTACAGATAACACACTTTAAAGGCATAAAGCACCAACATATGTAAAATACTAAATTTTCCACACCCTTACAAAACTGCCTTAATATGAAATATCCTGCCTAAAAACCAGTGCAATGGCATATAGCTTTTCCAGCTAGCATATTAGCATAGCACAGTCGATCACAAAACCTTCACAACCCAATTACATATAGCTTTATATGGCTTCATACTCAAACAAGCCAACTGCTTCAATATGGGCTGTTTGGGAAAACATATTCATCACCCCCGCAGCCTCAAAACGATACCCCTTTGCAACTAAAATACCCGCATCACGAGCTAAAGTCGAAGGGTTACAAGAAACATAAACAATTCTGCGTGGCAAGTAAGGCTTGCACAAAGCAGATACGACAGCCTGAGCACCACTTCGGGGCGGATCGAGTAAAATTTTATCAAAATATCCCCACGCAGCTAAGCTTGCCGCATTCGTCTTAAACAAATCTTCCGTATAAAATTTAATATTACTTAAAAAACCATTAATTTTAGCATTATACCTTGCCTGACGAACTAAGCAATCCAAGCCTTCAATTCCCACCACCTCTACTCCCGAAGCAGCAATCGGTAATGTAAAATTCCCCATTCCACAAAATAAATCTGCAATGCGCTCGCCGGGGCGGGGATCAAGCAGAGTGATCGCACGCGACACCATCAAAGCATTCATCACCGGATTTACTTGAGTAAAATTTTCAGGATCATAAGGCATAACAACCCCGAAATCCGGCAAGCCGTATGAAAGAGACGGAGCATTTTCGGGATAACATATTTCCCCCTCCCTACCCTTTATTCGAATACGGAATTGCCACGGGTAACCGGTTTCAGGTAACTTGTTTAGCCATTGCTCCAAATTCTCCAATAAAGCCCGTATAGGTTTCCTAAGTGAATAAATAGTAAAAATATTTACCCCTTCGCCTACTGAAAAACCTACTCCCTCCGTTTGAACACCATAAGACATCCAATTCTGCAACAATGCTTGTAACACGGGTAGCGCTTCGGAAATATGTTTAGGCAAGACCAAACACCCATCTATATTAACGATTTGATGCGAACGCCGCGCCTTAAAGCCCAAGATTACTTTACCCTCATCATCCAACCCAACAGATAACCTGCCCCGATGGCGGTAATGCCAAGGCTGTCCGTATATAGGAGGCAATAGTTTCTTCGGACGAACTTTACCAAGGCGCCATAATTGATCTTCCAACAAACGCTGTTTATAAGCGACCTGGGCATTAAAATCAGCATGCTGCAACACGCATCCGCCACATGTATCAAAATGACGACACTGCGGAACCACTCTTGCCGGTGCAGCTTTTAACACCTTTACTACTCGCGCCTCATCAAATTGCTTTTTGCTGCGAACCACATGAAATGCAACTACCTCACGAGGTAACGCACCTTCTATAAAAACAGCTTTACCGCCAACTTTTGCAACACCTCTTCCCTCATAATCTAAAGCATGAACATGTGCAACCTGAAGCGCACAATCTGTTGATGATTGTTCCATAGTAATAATGATCCGAACTATAAAAATGCCTCAGACATTTAACCTATGCTGTGGCCGAAACTGATATTTTCTCACAAAAAAAATTTTTTTACGGTATGATTTCAAACTGTTTATAACATTAGAACTTAGTTTCGAAACAATGAAAAGATTAGGATTCGGCTTACTTTCCGCCGTACTTGGCGCAAGCGCATTAGCCAATACAAACACCCCACTCCCGGACGTTTCTCCAATTAACCAAGGCCAACATGTAGTCATCAACATACCGCAGCTGCGCCTGTTCCTCTATACAGATGGCAAGCTGACTAAAATCTATCCGATTGCGGTAGGCAAAGCTGCCACACAAACCGTATTAGGCGAACATAAAATCGGCCCCAAAGCATTCAACCCTACTTGGTATATCCCTCAAAGTATCCAAAAAACGCGCAATGACGGTGTTAAAACTATCCCTCCGGGGCCAGATAATCCCCTTGGCCCGGTATTTGTCCGCATGGGAGATCCAAAACTAGGTTTGGGTATCCACGGAACCAATGCCCCCAGCAGCGTTCCCGGGGTGCGCAGCCACGGTTGCGTACGCATGAAATCTCCCGACGCCTTGGAGTTTGCCAAAACCATTACCAGCGGAAGCCCTGCTTCGGTAATCTACCAAATGGCATCGCTCAACAGCGATGATAATAATAATCTTTGGTTAGCCGCTTACCGCGATCCATACAATAAAAAGAATTTAGATAATGCTGCCCTACGCAAGAGTATCAATGCGTGGGCGAAAAAATACGGTAAAACCGTAAATACTAAAAGAGTAGAAGCCGTTCTACGCAACCGTACAGGCATGATCAACTGTTTAACCTGTGTCCCCGGTGCTTCAAAAGTAAAAGGACAATTACGTTCACTAGCATGGACTAGCGGCAGCAATGCGCTCAGCCAACCGAAAGCAGCACCCAAACCCGCACCGGTAAAAGATGAAGTATTGCCTTCGGGCAGTGCTATTGAAGTAGACGAGGAAGCTACAATTCCCGAGACACCTGCTTCTACTCCGGCTAATCCTACCCCGGCGGCAACGCCCGTATCCTCTACAGCCAAATCCGCAGAATCCGGCCAGCCCGAATCGGTAACACCCGAAGAATCTCAGGATACCAAGCCTGAAACCTCGCCCCAGCCGGATATCGAACCGACTGAAAATCTGTTTTAATCTGTACCTCCGCAAAATGCCGTCTGAAAATTCAGACGGCATTTTTATTAATAAACCAAGGCATGAATTTCAAAAAATTTATTTTCATTGCCCGCGCATCTGAGCCACAATTAATCTTTGTGCTTCCGGATACACCGGTATTAAAAGCAGAGAATAGTTAAAAAGTACGATTTTGCACAGCCGCTATTTCAGACGGCCTCAATCACCCGGCCACCCAGCCAAAACAAACCTTGTACTATGTTTCCCTTCCGCGGCTCTACCTCTAATAGCGCCGTATCGGCAACCGCATCAAGCAAACCGTTTTCAACGTCAAGAACCAAATGATAAAACGGCTTTCCACCGAATTCATTCAACCGCTTTTCTACCGATTCCACTACGCCCGTAAGCAATATATAGGCTTCACCCCCATTTTGCTCAGCCTGCCGCCAGCTTCCTACAAGGTGGTTAAGCTTCTCTGAAGCACTTTGATAGGTTTGGTCATCTGCAAATACTCGAACATCTTCGGCAAATGCCGCCAACAGCACTTGTGCGGCTTTACCGATTTGGTTTTCTTTCAGAGCATCGCCATCAGGCACACTAAAAACTATATTTCCTTGCTGAGCCGTTTCAGACGGCCACGCACTAATCAGAGCCGTACCATTTTCCGCAGGATAAATACTATCGAGATACAAACACCGCTGCATTTTTCCTTGAAAAAACGGTTCGAAGCTCACAATGCCTTTCTCATCTGCACCCAACCAAAGCTGCGCCATACTTGAGTCCGTATACACATAATAAGTGAGGCAACTGCCGTTGACCAAAGTTTGGGCTTCTTCCAACACACGCGGCAGAACTTCTTCGAAATGCACTTGCTCTGCAAGGGGCAAGCCGATACTGGTGTAGTGGTTCATCAATATACCTTTCCTATTGAAAATCTTGGCCTTACATTTCAGCTATCCGCCATATCCATTAATCATATTTTATAAAAAGCTTTGATTTAAAAGGCCGTCTGAAAACTTTCAGACGGCCTTTCATTAGACAAAACGGAATTATGCCCAAACCAACAAAGCATGGTTGCGTTTACCGCGACGCACAATCGTATATTTGCCGAAACGTTTGTCGCTACCAGCCAAAATATAGCTGTCTTCAGTAACCTTGGCACCATTTACCACTGCAGCACCTTGCGCTACAAAACCGCGAGCCTCGTTGTTGGATTTTGCCAATCCACTTTGTACCAGAGCCTGCACGATACTCAGCTCTCCGCTCACTTCGTAAGCAGGCAGGCCGTCCAATGCCAACTGTTCGAAATCAGCTTCGGTCAGATTACTCTGGTCTTCGGCAAACAAACTTGCAGAAATACGCTGTGCGGCTTCCAGTGCAGCTTCACCGTGAATCAAACGGGTCATTTCTTCGGCCAAAATACGCTGCGCTTCAGGCTTGGTGCCGCTGGCTTTATCGGCCGCCTCAATGGCATCAATGTCTTCAACACTCAAGAAAGTAAAGTATTTTAAGAATTTATATACATCGGCATCTGCTACTTTCAGCCAAAATTGGTAAAACTGGTAAGGCGAGGTTTTCTTAGCATTGAGCCATACCGCACCGCCTTCGGTTTTACCAAATTTCGTGCCGTCTGATTTGGTTACCAGCGGCAACGTTAAGCCGAATACTTGTTTTTGATTCAGACGGCGTGTGGTATCGATACCCCAAGTAATGTTACCCCATTGGTCTGAGCCGCCGATTTGCAATACCACATCATGGCGTTTGTTCAACTCGGCAAAATCATAGCCTTGCAAAAGGGCATAGGAAAATTCGGTAAACGAAATACCGACATCATCGCGTTCGATACGTTGCTTCACCGACTCTTTCGCCAACATGGCATTTACTGAAAAATGCTTGCCGATATCGCGCAAAAAGTCCAAACAACCCATACCGCCGAACCAATCGTAATTATTGGCCATAATGGCGGCATTATCGCCCTCAAAACTCAAAAACGGCTTAAGCTGGCTACGGATACTTTCCACCCAGCTTTGAACGGTTTCCAAAGTATTCAAACTGCGCTCCACAGCCTTAAAGCTCGGATCGCCGATCATACCGGTGGCACCGCCCACCAAAGCCACGGGCGTATGCCCTGCCAATTGAAAGCGGCGCAAAGCCAGTACTGGTAGCAAATGGCCGATATGCAGACTGTCGGCCGTCGGGTCAAAACCGCAATAAAGGGAGATTTTTTGTTCATTCAACAGCGCTTCCAGCGCTTCAATATCGGTAGTTTGCGCGATCAAACCACGCGCTTGGAGATCTTGGATTACAGACATTTTTAATCCTTTTATATTTTAATCCCTATTTAATTTATATATTATCAATATAGGCGGACCAAAATAAATATTTTGAAAAAATTACTTAATGCCAGTCAGTAATTAATCAATTTACCCTACACATTAAACAAGAAGTGGATTACATCCCCGTCTTGCACCACATATTCCTTACCCTCGGCACGCATTTTGCCGGCTTCTTTGGCTTTAGCCTCGCCGCCGAGCGATACAAAATCATCGTATGCAATCACTTGGGCACGGATAAACCCGCGTTCGAAATCGGTATGGATAACACCGGCGGCCTGCGGCGCGGTATCGCCTTTACGGATGGTCCAAGCCCGAACTTCTTTTACGCCGGCAGTGAAATAAGTTTGCAAACCGAGCAAATCGTATCCGGCGCGGATCAAGCGGTTCAAACCCGGCTCTTCCAAACCCATTTCTGCAAGAAATTCGGCTTTCTCTTCGTCCTCCAACTCGGCGATTTCACTTTCCATTGCAGCACACACGGCCACAACAGGCGCATTCTCTTTAGCAGCCAGCTCTTTGAGGCGCTCCAGATGCGGGTTGTTCTCAAAGCCGTCTTCCGATACATTGCCGACATACATGGCGGGCTTGGCCGTCAGCAGAAACAGCGGGCGCAACATAGCCAGTTCTTCGGCATCCAAACCAAACGAACGAACAGGCTTGCCTTCATTGAGATGCGGCAGCAGTTTTTCGCATAGTGCTACTAGCTTTTGCGCGTCTTTATCTCCCGACTTGGCGCGCTTGCCTTCACGCACGATAGCTTTTTCCACACTGGCCAAATCCGCCAATGCCAACTCGGTACCGATGGTTTCGATATCGGCAATCGGATCAACTTTGCCCGACACGTGCACGATGTTGTCATCATCAAAACAGCGTACCACGTTTACGATGGCATCCGTTTCGCGGATGTTAGCCAAAAACTGGTTGCCCAAACCTTCGCCTTTACTTGCTCCGGCAACGAGGCCTGCGATATCCACAAACTCCACAATGGCCGGCTGCATTTTCTGCGGATTAACGATTTTCGCCAGTTCGTTCATGCGCGGATCGGGCACTTCGACAATCCCTACATTTGGCTCGATGGTACAGAAAGGATAGTTGGCCGCCTCGATACCTGATTGGGTTAAGGCATTGAATAAGGTAGATTTGCCGACATTAGGCAAGCCGACGATACCGCATTTTAAGCTCATATTGGTTCCTGAAATTAGGCAGATAAATTAACTCGCAATTATATCATATTTCGCGTAACTGCTATTTAAGGGCAAATCCCAAGCTATAAAACACCATCTCCTCCATTTATCCGTTTTCTTTCCCCTTGCCACAACCATGGTTCGAAAACGTAAAAGAGAGCCGAAGCTCTCTTTTGTAGTCCTAACACCGGTGGAAATATCAATGACGGTGACCGTTATGTCCGTGTTTTCCTGAAAAACGTGCTTTATGATGCCCTTTACCGTTTTTCCATTGTTGCTTGCCATATGCACTGTTACCGCGATTTTTTACTTTTTGGGAGCGGTAAGTGCGATATTCCTGATAACGGTCGGCCTCTTTTCCGCTCAACATATCGCGGCGTACCGCCTCGCGATAAGCCTCATAATCTTTACGGTTTTTAAACTCACGGCCTCCGTAGTAGTAGCGGTCGTTATAGCGGCCTTCGCGGGTGTAGTTGCTGTTGTTTTTTGCCAGCAGGTTACCCAATAATCCTCCCGCTGCCGCACCGATCAGAGTCGACTGCATATCTCCGCCGATAGTACTGCCTGCCACACCGCCTACGGCTGCACCGACAATCGTTGCTTGGGTACGGTTCATTTCCGCCATGGCCAGCGGAGCAGCAGCCATTGTTGCAGCTGTAAATAAAGCGGTTAACCGGGTATGCAATTTCATGTATTTCTCCTGTTTGAAAGGTCTTTTTGCACCTTGATCGGTGCCAACGTCGGCATTATGCACACAAAACATACTCATACAAACAATCTTAGCAAAGTTTTAATACCGCTTTACCGAAAAGTATAAACCGAATGTTACAACTTACTATTTTTTAAAAATCTCAGATAACTCGCTCACTGAAAATCACATGGAATTGTTTTCATAAACTTTCCAGCCTCCGTCGACTACCTCTTTTCTATCTTATTTTTTTCCCGTTATTTTCAAAACATAGAAGCTGCACCTCCCTCAAATTGGGTAAATATTTTTATGCTTTGTTTTTCATTACCATTTATACTCAATAGAGTAGTTCACCTAATGAATATTTTTGATTATGCTTAGTTTCACAAGACCAAAACAAAGTCTTGTCTTAAAAGGAGAAGTTATGAAGAAATTAATTATTTTGTCTGCCCTTGTCAGCCCGCTGGCATTTGCCCAAAGCATCGAGGGAAAGTGGCGCACCATCGACGACGCTACCGGCAAACCCAAAGCCGTTGTCCAAATCAGCAGCAACGGCAACACATTTAACGGCCGCATTGTTTCACTGGCCGACGGGGTAAAGAATGAGTGCCCGGGTTGCAGTAAACCCCAACCGCTCATCGGAATGACTGTATTACGCGGTTTGAAAGCCAACGGCAACAGCTATGAAGAGGGCAAAATTTTCGATCCGAAAAGCGGTAAAACCTATAGCGCGAAAGCCGAATTAACTAATGGCGGGAACTCCCTAAAAGTACGTGGTTATTTGGGTATCTCCGCGCTGGGTCGTACCCAAACTTGGCAACGGGTGGAATAAAGTTTTTTTCATTCAAAATTAAAAGCCGTCTGAAAATTTTCAGACGGCTTTATCATACTTTTAAAGCTTCATAGCTTATCGTTTACCGGCAATACCGATTTCAAATTCCTGCTCTTCGGTTTCCAATTTGGGATCACCTGGGCGAGTTAATGTTGTAACTCCAACAATTTCTTCAGCCTTCGGGCCAAAGAAATATAAGTCGTATGTACCGCTTCCGACTTTTTCCGCTACCGCAACACCATCCTCAACACCTACACCCTTGAAATCCTCCTCTTGATCTTCTACCTGTGTAATTTCAGCAGATTTAAGCGTCACTTTACCAAAAGTAGGCATTCCGGTAATGCTGCCACTACCACGCATCGTATCAAAGTCCGCAGTATAAGTGAGCTTGCCCTCTTCATCTTTATGAAAAGCCCCTCCATTATATGTATAGCGGCCTTTAGTAGGCAGCGCCTCTATAGAAGTCTGTTTACCTTGCAATAAATCAATGGTAAACCCTTCTCCTGGTTCTTTTTTATTACCATCAGCTGAGCTTGTATAAACATATTGGTCATCAGCACCCAATACCACTGAATAATTTTGCTTATATAAATAGGCTTTTCCCGTGTGAGATTGTTGGTAGTTTTTGCCATTAGAACTCATGCTGGATTCAAAATCTAATCGATTCAATCCTTTAGAATACCCTGAAATACCAATTACTCCATTATCAAGACTATAGGTTTTACCATCAATCTTTATATATGCATTACTAGCATCAGATTTCGGTAAAACAATACTTGAAATATAACCTTTACTTGTAGGTGTAGCTTCCGTAGAAACACCTCCGCCATTACCACTACCACCTCCACACGCAGACAACATAAACAGTGTAGCTACCGTTCCCGCAACAAATAACTTTCTCATATATCATCCTTTTTTCATCAAATAAAAATAAATCAAACACACATCACTTTGAAAATTATAGCATTGCACATTTAAAATTACATAACCACAATACATAAAGTCATACTTTCCTCCCTACCGTAACCCTATCCAATCCCGCCAAATCAGGTAAGGTCTGTACCTCTTGAAATCCTGCCTGAGAAAAAATTGCCCGGGCTGCCTCCCCTTGGTCGAAGCCGTGCTCTATCAACAACCAACCGCCGGGCTTCAAATAATCCGGTGCACCTTCTGCCAATATGCGGATACAGCTGAGGCCGTCTGAAAAATCGGTTAAGGCATGCCGTGGTTCAAACCGCAAATCACCTTGTTGTAAATGCCGATCACCCGCTTCAATATAAGGCGGGTTAGACACAATCACATCATAGCAAAATTTTTCAGACGGCCTGTCGGTTTGGAACCACGAACCATGGGCGAACTCTACTTTCGCTCCAAGTGTTGCGGCATTCTGTGCAGCGACTGCTAATGCCCTCTCACTAATATCGGATGCGCGTACCGAAACGTCTGAGCGCTCCAAAGCCACCGTAACAGCAATTGCGCCGCTGCCCGTGCCCAAATCCCACACATATCCGTTTTCAGGTAACCGTGCCAAAACGGCCTCAACCAAATGTTCCGTTTCCGGGCGGGGAATCAATACATCAGGGCAAACGGCAAACATTCTGCCGTAAAATTCACACACCCCTAAAATATAAGCCATCGGCTCACCATTCAAACGACGCTCTACCCATACGGATAAATTTTGCAATACCTGCCCGCTCAACACTTCTTGATCACGGGTAATTAATTGAGCCGGCGTATAACTAGTTTGATGCTGCAACAGCATGCGGGCTTCGAGCTTAGGCAAAGGGCAATTTCGCAGCCATTGGGAGATAGTTGTAGAATTTTCCATCATAAATATACTTTCAGACGGTCTCCATATTCCTCTCAACCGGATACGGAACCCTGATTGGTAAAATTGTTTATCCCTCTCAAACGCATGAAAATTCAGATAATTTTCTGAGCAAAGTAAACTATTTTCCATAAACCGCATAACCTTGCGTATAAATGCGATCAGAATACTGATGTTTTCGCATCATCGGGATTAAAGCTTTAAACAATGCCGTCTGAAATAATTTTCAGACGGCATTATGATGATTTCAAATATCCGATAGATATATCGTTTTCAGGCGGCCTTATCAAGTGAATAAAATCATTCCTACAACACAGGCAACAACTCAAATACTTCACGCCATCCTACAATAAGAATATCGTAGCCAGACCTAGGAATATCAGGAAACCACCTGAGTCGGTTACCGCCGTAATCAACACCGAGCTGCCTAATGCCGGATCCCTGCCAAATTTATCCATCAACACAGGAATCAACACGCCAACCGTAGCTGCCAACAACAAGTTAAGCGTCATCGCCGATACCATTACAAAACCGATACCTGGACTGTCATACAGCAACCACGCCACCACGCCCATTACACTTCCCCAAATTAAGCCGTTTACTAATGCCACCCCGACTTCTTTTCTCAACAACCGCCCTGCGCGCATACCTGAAAGCTGTCCCATCGCCATAGCGCGAACAATCATGGTAATGGTTTGGTTACCTGAATTACCACCGATACCGGCTACAATCGGCATCAGCGCAGCTAAGGCAACGATTTTCGAAATCGACCCTTCAAATGCGCCGATCACTCTACTGGCTACAAAGGCAGTACACAAATTAATCGCCAGCCACATCCAGCGGTTGCGCACCGAATCAAGCACGGGCGCGAACAAGTCTTCCTCCTCCTGCAAACCGGCCATGTTCAACATATCGGCTTCGGTTTCTTCGCGGATAACGTCTACCATTTCATCAATGGTGATGCGGCCGATTAGTTTTTTGTTTTCATCTACCACCGGCGCGGTAATCAAGTCGTAACGCTCAAATGCCTGTGCCGCTTCTTCGACATCATCTTCAGGGCGAAAACGTACCACCTCGGTAGCCATAACGTTTTCAACCAATTCTTCCGGATCAGCTACCAATAATTTACGAATCGGCAATACGCCTTGCAAAACATCATGATCGTCGACTACGAAAATTTTATCAGTATGATCGGGCAAACTTTCAAACCGGCGCAGATAACGCAATACCACTTCGCACGTTACATCGGCACGGATGCTGACCAATTCAAAGTCCATTAATGCGCCGACTTGGTCATCTTCATACGACATCGCTGCCTGAACTTGCGCCCGCTCTTCTTCGTCACGGGTTTTCAAGGCTTCGTAAACAACCTGGTTGGGCAGATCATCGGCCAACTCAGCCAGCTCATCGGCATCCAAATCTTCAACCGCCGCTAACAACTCTTCCTTATCCATGGTTTCGATAAGGGTTTCGCGCACGGCATCGGATACTTCCAACAATACTTCGCCGTCTTCTTCGGGAGCGGCCAAGTGCCACACCAGCATCCGCTCTTTTTGCGGCAGTGATTCAAGCACCGTAGCGACGTCGGCCGGATGCAGCTCGTGCATCAACTCTATCAGCTCTACCAAAGCCTGATTCATGGCTTCATCCGGCAGCGGCAGGTTTTCTTCTATCTGGCTGTAAACAGGCAATAAAGATTCCGCCAGCTCATGGATACGGGCAATATCCAATGGCAAGCGTTCGAGATCGATTTCTGATACAGGTGTGTTTTGCGGTTCGATGCTCATAAATACTCCGCCCGCCGATGCGCTGCGGGGGCGTATTTAGGCGGGGATTACATTGTTGTTCTGTGAGGTATAGATAATAAACCGGGAAGGTCCATAGTGAATGCCTGCACCATTATCGCAGGTCTTGGTAATGGAAACGGGGCATATTCTACACCTTTCAGACGGCCTAACCAAGGTTTATCTAAACGTTATACACTCCCAATTTTAATTGCAATATGACAATTTTAAAAAATACAGTTTAGATACAGGCACCCAGATCAACGTAATCTTTTTTGTTAGACATATCAAATATCCATTTGATACTCAATTTATTTTCTACATTCAAATAATATGAAATCGTATAAGCCGCCTAAATAATTTTTATATTCGATTTTAGAACGCCCGGCTTTTATCAAAAAAGCCTTCCGAAAATGCGGAAGGCTTTTTTTAAAAACTAAAGGCTAAATCAATAACGCCCGGAACCATCTACTTCAACCTCTACTCGGCGGTTAGGTTGCAGACAGCTGACCAATTCTGTACGCCCCAAAGCATTACTGCAACTCTCTACCGGGCGGCGTTCTCCTTCACCTTGGGCGCTCATAATTCCGGCCGGTACACCACGCTGGATCAGATAGCGGCGTACGGTTTCAGCACGGCGTTCCGACAAAATTTGATTATAGCCTGCATCACCCAAACGATCGGTATGCCCTGTAATACGTATGGCTTTCAAACGGTCAAACTGTTTGATTTTTTCCGCAAGCTCATCCAATCGCGCTTTCCCTTCAGCATTCATATCACCGGCACCGCTTTTATCGAATACAAATAAAGCGTCGGCAGACAAACTGAAGCGCTCGGTATTTTGATTGCCGACACTAGGAGGACAAACGGCATCCACCGGATCTACGGCTTTCCAAAAAAAACTGCGGGCAAATTTTTTGTTGTCATAAATTACTTTAAACTGACAAGTCGTTACATTGTCAGTACCCTGACCGGGCGTGTGGAAATGGAACAAATAATCCCACTCCCGCACATCAAACATACCTTCGTCATAGTGCGGACGCCCTAATAGTTTGTATAGCTGGTCTTTAGTCATACCCGCTTTAACGTTGGATAACTCATCTGCAGTAGGGAACGTACCGCGGTCTTTATTGAAAGTGACTGAGTATGGCTTGGGGAACACCGGCTCATCAGTAGTACCATCCGGCTTCACATCACTTTTAGTGGCACATGCCGCCAACATGGCAAGGGTTAACAATACCGCTGTTTTTTTCATCATTTGTTTCATTTTTTGTTTTCCTTATTGTTTTTCAGACGGCCTCTTTATAGATACGAGGCCGTCTGAAAAGCAGTTTTACCACTGATAGCCTACACCGGCGGTTGCACCGTAATGACCGCGGGAGTTGCCTGAAGCCGTACCTTTAATGATCCAGTTACCGCCGTCGGAAATGCTTGAGAAACCGATTGCATAACCGCTCTCACCACGATAGGTACTGCCTGCCACCGCCATCATGCTCTTACCCGGCAAATAAGCTTGCGGCAAACCGGCAACAGCCATGGCAGAAGCCGTACCGGCTTTAGCATCGGTATCTACATCGTCAATACGCTTGGCCAAGGCATTACCTACACCCAGCAACTGATTTACATTGACCGCATCAGTGTCATCCGTACCGGCAGCAATGTTGCTAATCTTATTACCGCCGTTATTCAAGCCTTGATCCGTGAGGCTGACGGCTTGGCCGTTAGCAGGTGTAATCGTAACGCCGTTAGCTGCTGTCGTAGTCGTATTGCCCGCAGCATCACTTACGGTTGTACCCGCACCATTGACAACAGTTTTACCGCCCGTGGCATTGTTAAATGTTGCACTGTTTAAATCAGCCAAATCTTTCGCTAATTTAACAGTCAACTTGTCGGTACCGTCTGCCACAACACCAATATTGTTATCGGTAAGGCTGCCTGTCGCCCCGCCTTTCACATTCAGGGTATCACCCAATTTACGGTTAATGCTGCTGCCGCTGTCACCTGCAAAGTTCAAACCTTTGTTCAACTCTGCGGTATTGGCCGCAACATTTTGGTTAGTCGCATATAACTGGCTACCATTTACGGCATCTTTGCTTGTTGCGCTCAGATCACCGGCCGCAACATTGCTAACTTTGGTATCCGCCGCGTCAATACCTGCTTTGGTAACACTCGGGCCATTGGCGATGTTTAAACCATTGTTATTAACAGTTGTATCGCCGGCTTTCAAGCTGTCAACATTCAAATCTTTAGCGGTTGCCACTTCATAAGTGGTACTACCGTCCGCATTTGTTGTCGGCGTCACTTCAATGTTATTTCCGGCTGTTACCTTAGTTGTCGAAGCTGCTTGGGCAGCCTTCAACTGGCTTACATTCACTGCATCAGTATCATTTACACCTGCGGCAACATTGGTAATGGTATTACCGCCGTTATTCAAGCCTTTATCGGTTACGCTAACATCACCTACTTTCAAACCGTCTTTACTTAACGCCACATTATCGCCTACGCTGACACCGTCTTGATTCAAAACGGTATCACCGGCAGTAACGCTATCCACCTTCAAATCTTTAGCGGTTGAAACGGTATAAGTCGTACTTCCATCCGCATTGGTAGCTGGTTGTACTTCAACATTGTCACCGGCAACCACTTTGGTGGTAGAAGCTGCTTGTGCGGCTTTCAGCTGGCTTACATTAACCGCATCAGTGTCATCCGTACCGGCAGCAATGTTGCTAATCTTATTACCGCCGTTATTCAAGCCTTGATCCGTGAGGCTGACGGCTTGGCCGTTAGCAGGTGTAATCGTAACGCCGTTAGCTGCTGTCGTAGTCGTATTGCCCGCAGCATCACTTACGGTTGTACCCGCACCATTGACAACAGTTTTACCGCCCGTGGCATTGTTAAATGTTGCACTGTTTAAATCAGCCAAATCTTTCGCTAATTTAACAGTCAACTTGTCGGTACCGTCTGCCACAACACCAATATTGTTATCGCTCAAGCTACCCGTTGCCCCGCCCACTACATTCACTTTGCTACCCAAAGTACGCGTAAATTCCGTTCCCGTATCTCCGGCAAAAGTCAGCGGGCTATTGGCTTTGTCATTAGCTGTTTTGATCGCATCATTGATGTTATCAGCACCCGTACCGCCGATATCGGTAATAGTGACATTGCCTTTATCATTAGCAGCATTAACGCCTAAAACTTTTACGAAATTGTTTTGAACCTCATTGAGTTGTTCTTCAGTTGCTGCCCGTCCTGCCGTAGCAAAATCAGCTCCACCCAAAGTCGTATTCGATAAGCCGGCTACAGTATTGGTTGCTTTATCCAACACAACATTGCCCACCGTTACCTTGTCAAATGCTACTTCTTTAGCAGTTGCTACGGTATAGATGGTTTGTCCATCAGCGCCGATTTCACTGGTCACTTCGATATTGTCGCCTTGAACTACTTCAGTTTTCGCTGCTGAGGCAGCTTTTTTAACATCACCGACATTAGCGGCGTTGGTTTCAACGTCACCACCGCTGGCTACATTGGTGATTTGGTTGCCGCCGTTATCCAAACCGGATGCAGTCAGGCTTACCGGAGTACTTTGTGCTCCATTACTGATGGTAACACCATTATCATTTACTTTAGTATTACCTGCAGTTACGCTGCCATCAGAACCCAAATTAATGTCTTTGGCCAATTTAACTGTCAACTTATCAGCACCATTCGCAACAACACCGATATTATTGTCGGTCAAACTTGCCTCATTGGTGATTCCGCCAACAACATTAACCGTTTCACCCAATTCACGAGACACATTAGCACCCGTATCTCCAGCAAAAGTCAGCGGGCTATTGGCTTTGTCATTAGCTGCTTTGATGGCATCGTTGATGTTATCAGCACCAGTGCCACCGATATCTGTCATCGTGACATTGCCTTTATCATTAGCAGCATTGCCGCCCAAAATAGTTGCTAAATTATTTTGAGTAGCATTTAGCTGTTCTTCAGTTGCTGCTCGTCCTCCCGTAGCAAAATCAGCTCCGCCTAAAGCCGTATTCGATAAGCCGGCTACAGTATTGGTCGTTTTATCCAACACAACATCACCCACCGTTACCTTGTCAAATGCCACTTCTTTAGCAGTTGCTACGGTATAGATGGTTTGTCCATCAGAACTGGTTTTACTGGTCACTTCGATATTGTCGCCTTGAACTACTTCGGTTTTCGCTGCCGCTGCGGCTTTCTTAACATCACCGACATTAGCGGCGTTGGTTTCAACGTCACCACCGCTGGCTACATTGGTGATTTGGTTGCCGCCGTTATCCAAACCGGATGCAGTCAGGCTTACCGGAGTACTTTGTGCTCCATTACTGATGGTAACACCATTATCATTTACTTTAGTATTACCTGCAGTTACGCTGCCATCAGAACCCAAATTAATGTCTTTGGCCAATTTAACTGTCAACTTATCAGCACCATTCGCAACAACACCGATATTATTGTCGGTCAAACTTGCCTCATTGGTGATTCCGCCAACAACATTAACCGTTTCACCCAATTCACGAGACACATTAGCACCCGTATCTCCGGCAAAAGTCAGCGGGCTATTGGCTTTGTCATTAGCTGCTTTGATGGCATCGTTGATGTTATTCGCACCCGTACCGCCAATATCTGTCATAGTGACATTGCCTTTATCATTAGCAGCATTGCCGCCCAAAATAGTTGCTAAATTATTTTGAGTAGTATTTAGCTGTTCTTCAGTTGCTGCTCGTCCTTCCGTAGCAAAATCAGCTCCGCCTAAAGTCGTATTCGATAAGCCGGCTACAGTATTGGTCGTTTTATCCAACACAACATTGCCCACCGTTACCTTGTCAAATGCCACTTCTTTAGCAGTTGCTACGGTATAGATGGTTTGTCCATCAGAACCGGTTTTACTGGTCACTTCGATATTGTCGCCTTGAACTACTTCGGTTTTCGCTGCCGCTGCGGCTTTCTTAACATCACCGACATTAGCGGCGTTGGTTTCAACGTCACCACCGCTGGCTACATTAGTGATTTGGTTACCGCCGTTATCCAAACCGGACGAAGTCAGGCTAACGGGATTACCAGCCGTCGGGGTAATATTAATGCCATCACCGCTCACATTGGTTACATTACCTGCCGCATCAGTAAATTGCGCTGAAGTCAAACCGGTTAATTCTTTAGCCAGTTTTACATCCAAAGTACCACTGCCGTTCGACACCACACCAATATTGTTATCAGCTAACTTAGCAGTATCCGCACCACCTTTGACCGTAACGGTAGAACCCAATTTTTGTACCGAAGCTGCACCACTGTCACCCGCAAAGGTAAGCGGTTGGTTTACAGCTGTATTTAAGCCATTAAGCGCATCTCCTACATTGTTATAAGCAGTAGTTGCACCATCTGCCGGGTTACCGGAAGTTAGCGTGTAAGCAGGAGCCGTAACATTACCCAAACTATCCACTGTACTACCACCCCCAAGATATTGGGCTGTATTAGCTGTGGCTTGATACAACTGGCTACCGTTTACCGCATCTGTAGAAGAAGCATTGATCTCACCATTCGCAACATTGGTAATTTTTTGACCAGCAACATCAATACCGTCTTTAGTCACGCTCGGACCACCGCTGATGGTTAGACCATTCGTATCCAAAACGCTGTCGCCCGTAGTAACGCTATCTACTTTCAGTGCTTTAGCCAAATCGTAAGTTACATCATTACTATCTGTGGTTTTACTAATTACGATATTACCGTCTGTATTCTTCATATCAACGGTTTCACCCGGATTCACCACACTACCGTTATTACCGGATGCAGTGAGCGTAAAACCGGTGCTACTGATAGCATTTGCCAAACTACCTGCTGTTACCAAACCATCGGGGTTGGTTGGGGCCGCAATCTTACCGTCGGCACCAACTACAGGTTCAGCTGTTACTACGCCCACCGTATAAGTTTTGCTTCCATCCTGATTATCAGTAGGTGTAACAGTAATTTGATTGCTATTGCCACTCTCTACCTTACTAGCAGCTGCATTTTGTGCAGCTTGCAATTGGCTGAAGTTCACCGCATCACCTGCTTCAGTACCAGCTGCAATGTTAGTAATCTTATTACCACCGTTATCCAAACCTGTACTGGTTAGGCTCACCGTTTTACCGCCTTGAGGTGTAATCGTGAGTCCGTTGGCAGTTGTGGCCGTTGAGTTACCCGATGCATCAGTAACAGTCGTACCTGCAGCATTCACTACAGTCTGACTACCGTCTGCATTAGTAAAGGTCGCACTATTCAGACCTACCAAGTCTTTAGCCAGCTTGGCAGTCAATGTGCTGCTGCCATCCGCCACAATACCGATATTACCGTCGGATAATTTTGCAGTATCAGCAACTCCACCAACAACATTAATGGTCTCACCCAATTTTCGTGTTACCGTATTACCAGTATCTCCGGCAAATGTCAGGGGATTATTTGCTACAGAAGCCAATTGGTCTTCAGTTGCAGCTCTGCCGCTAGTGATCGCAGCAGGATTAAACGTTGTGTTTGTTAATCCAGTAATTGTACCGTCCTCACCATTAATAGTAATTGGATTACCCGTATTTTGATCACCTACTTTAATGCTATTAGCCAATCCAAAAGTGATATTGTTACCATTCTTTGTCAAAACAATATTGCCATCTTGGTTATTCAAATCTACTGTTCCGCCCGGAGCAACATTACTGCTGTTATTTCCGTTTGCCGTCAGATTCCAACCTTTATTGGCCGTTTCGGAAACAGCATACAGCTGACTGCCGTTCACAGCATCAGTACTATTCTCAGCTACCTCACCAGCCTGAACATTGGTGATTTTATTTCCACCATTATTCAAGCCATTTTGCGTTAGGCTCACCGGATTAGTTCCATTAGTAATCTGAATTCCATCATTATTCAATAATGTATTACCTGCTGTAACACTACCGGTACTACCAAGATTAATATCTTTCGCTAATTTCACTGTTAATTTATCAGTGCCGTCAGCTACTACGCCGATATTATTTTCCGTTAACTTAGTTTCATCAGAAGCGCCGCCGACCACTTTTACAGTTTCACCCAGTTTACGTTGAACATCTGTACCAGTATCACCTGAGAATGTTAAAGGTGTGAACGCTTGCTTTCCTGCTGCATTAATAGCATCACTAACATTGGTATAAGATTGGCCGTTAACATTGATTGCCGTACCATCTAAAACATTTCCACCAGCCGTAACGCTATCAACAGTGATCTTTTTAGCTAACGAGAAATCTATGTTGTTATCAGATACAGTGGTAACAATATTCTTATCTGCACTTGCATAAGTAACGGTATCACCAAGCTGTACATTATCTGCCATACCATTATCAGCAGCGATATTGAAACCTTTGGCAATATTTTGATTAGTTGTATAAAGTTGGCCGGCATTTACCGCATCCGTACCACCTTCCACCAAATTACCCGCAGCAAGATTAGTAATGGTATTACCACCATTATTTAAACCGCTTTGGGTAAGAGTAACAGGGTTTGCCGCATTACCATTTGTGATAGTAATGCCGTCTGAATTCATAGTGGTATTACCAGTAGTCACATTTTGTGCAGTAACACTATTTACCGAGATATCATCCTTCAAAGCAATGGCGATATTACTACCTGAAGCTGTAGTAGTAATGTTTTTATCACCCGTTACACTAATAGTGCTGCCAAGCAATTGTTCAGTAGTAGTTGTACCGCTATCACCTGTAAAGGTTAAACCTTTAGTCGCTACCGTAGTATTGGCATCAACACCTTTCTGAATATCAGCTTTTGTATCCGATGAAAGATCAATAGCATAATCAGTTACATTGCTGCTATCTTTAGCACCCGGAGTTACGGTTAACGCTGTTGAAGCTGTGCTGACTTTTGCACCATCAGCATTAACGGTATATACGGTTTGGCCTTTATCACCAATAGTACTACTTACCTCTGCAATATTAGTACCTGCTTTTACCTCGGTTTTGGCTGCTGCAGCTGCTTGGTTAATAGCCGTGGCAGTATCACCTGCAGTTACAAAAGCATTTGGAGTTCCAGGAGTTTGAACAACACCATCGGTTACCGTTAGAGAGGTTGTAGGAATACTGAGATCATAAGTTGTCGCTAATCCACTGGTGCTTGAACTAACGTTTATAGAACCATTAGTTGATGTAACAACTGTTGCTGCTTTTTTCACATCGGCAATATTAGCCGCATTCGTTTCTGTAGTTCCGCCACTACCGACATTAGTAATCGCCAAATTACCGGCATCAACACCTGCACTGGTAATACTTGGGCCATCAGTAATTCTAAGGCCATCCGAAGTAATGGATGTATTTCCAGCTGTAATTGTATTTGCTGTTACACTGTTCACTGTGATGCTGTCATTCAACTTCACCGAAATGACATTACCACTAGCAGAAGTAGTAATATTTTTGTCACCATTCACAGCTACCGTGCTACCCAAGAACTGTGTATCTGTCGTACCACTATCGCCTGTAAAAGCTAACCCTTTTGTAGTAACCGCGGTATTAGCTTCCACACCTTTTTGGATATCCGCTTTAGTGGTATCTGCTAAATCAATAACATAATCGGTGGTAACAGCCTTATTGCCATCAGTAGAACTCTGCTCGGTTTTAGTTAAAGCAGTACCCACACTGACTGTTGTTTTATCTGCGCTAACAGTATATTGAGCATTATTACCTTGCTCTTCCAAAGCAACGTGAGTATTACTACCTTGTACAACAGTGGTTGTCTTTTCCGTAGCCGTAGCAGCCTTATTAATAGCAGCCGCTACTTGATCTGCAGTGGCAAAACTATCGCCTGATGTATTGGCAGTTACATTGCCAGTTGCATCAGTTGTTAAATCAGACTGTTTAACAGAATAAGAAATATCACCATTGTTTACAGATGCAGTTGTACCTGAGCCATTAACAAAATTAACGGTACTATTGGTTTGATTAACTACCCTAGCTTCAGTACCATTTACAGTTGCCGTCCAGCCTTGTAGTGCCGTATCAGCCTTAGCTAATGACTGCACAGCAGCATCACTTAAATCAACAGTATAAGTTGTGTCATTAGTTACAGTGTCATTAGTATTAGAAACAACGAGTTTTCCACTGCTTCCTTGAGCAACAACCGTACCTTCCGCATTCACAGTGTAAATTGCCTGCCCATTACTACCGGTACTTTTCTCAATGCTAGCAATATTGGTACCTTTGGTAACTTCGGTTTTTGCTGCTTTAATAGCTTCATCTACTGTATTTTTTCCAGTATCACCAATATTAGTCATGGTAATTGAACCATTTGAACCAACAGCAGCAGTGCCTCCTAAAACTGTTTTAACAGAATCTGCAACATTGCCAATAACATTATTTGTCGCATATAGCTGGCTACCATTAATAGCATCAGTTGAGGAGGAAGAAATTTGTCCGGCAGCAACATTTTTGATTTGACGCTCTAACCCTACCTTACCAACAGAAACTATTTGTCCATCCGTTAACGTACCACTCCCTGCAAAAGTACCATACGTTATATTATTCACAGTCGCTTGCGTTGTTGGTACATAAGGGGCTGCACCACTAGAAGAAGCACCCAATATGACGGAATTACTTAAAGTAGCATCAGCAACACCACTTCCTAACACCATAATATTCTTGCCGTTAACCGTATTACCATTACCCAAAGTAACATTATCACTTCCGGAAATATTATTCCCAGAGCCCATAACCATATTACCGGTAGCATTGGTATTCACAGTATTACTGTTACCAACAATACGGCTTTCATTACCTTGCAAAGTATTATTGTTACCAAAAACACCTGCATTACTCGCACTAATCGTACCGTTATTATTACCCACGCTATAAGTACCGGCACCTGTAATATTAGTCGGATCACCAATAGCGCCTGAACCTTCGCCGCTCACCACATTACCCTTGCCAATAGAAATTGTCTTATCAGCCGTGGCTTGCGCACCTTCGCCAATAGCAATAGCACTCACTCCATCTGTTTTTGCATTTAAGCCGATGGCAACTGCATTATTCTTTTTAGAAACCGCGCTATCACCAATATTCACAGTATGTGATGCGACAGTACGAGCAGTACTACTACTACCTGAGCCTGCATTCACGCCGATATTGACATTCTTATCACCATCCTGATAAGCACCGGCAAAATATCCACCGTTATAATTGAAATTACCATGCTGACCAACACCAGAAAACGATCCTAAATGGGTATTACTGCTACCTTGCTGCCAACGGCCGGCACGCAAACCTACTGCTGTATTATTTTCCCCCCAACTGGCATTGGCACTACTGGCAGAAGCATCACCCTGCAAGGTATCCATACCGATACCGATATTTTGACCTCTTAAGAAAGGCGAGCCAAGATTAGCAGTTTGGCTATCTTGACGAATATACTGACCCGCACGCTGCCCCAAATAAATACTGTTACTACCTTCGGAATTTTGACCAGCAGCCTGCCCCATTAAAATATTGGTATACCCTTTCACACCAGTACCGGCTCCACGCCCCACAGCAATCGTGTCATTGCCCAGTGCCTTTGCCTGCTCGCCGATTGCAATCGCATACTGGCCTGCCGTTACTGCAGTCGTATCCGTAGCAAGCGGGGTATTCATATTTGCTGCTTGGTTTGCTCCAGCAGTAGCACCAGATCCAATTGCTACAGAATTAGCTGCTCCTGCTTCTGTAGAAGTATTTGGACCAAGTGCTACTGATTCAGCACCTTGAGCACCATCATTATCCCTATTTCCCAAAACAGTTGACTTCACACTCGTATAGTTTTGCGATGCAGCACGCAATTGTGCGACGTTTACAGCATCAGTATCTCTCGCCCCAGCTGCCACACCTGTAATTTGGCGTGTAACCTTGGCGGTGCCTGTCGTAATACCGGTTGCTTCGTCAAACGCCGTTCCCGTATCATCACCGATTGCCAAAGCAGCGTGTGTTGACTTCCATGTAGATATCGTTTTATCCACACTTGAGCTACTTGCTTTACCGTTTGGCACATAGCCTGTAGAACCAAGAGGGCGCGTAGTTAAAGCCTCACTACCCAAAGCAACACTCTTATCCAGTGTCGCTTGCGCACCGGAACCAATCGCTACCGACTCACTGGATGATGCCAGCGTCTTAACATTGGTTGCTGATGCTCCGCCGATTGCAATAGAGCGAGCACCTGTTACATCAACATCTATACCTACAGCAACCGAATTAGTTGCAATCGATGACGTGCTTGAGTTCACGCCAATCACAACCGACTTATCACCTTGTGAAGTAGCACTACCACCAACAGCCAAACTATTTACAGCACTAGCAGTTGAATTAGAACCAATCGCCAATGCGTTAGTATTCGATGCCAAAGATTTATAACCCAGCGCTGTAGACTGAGAACCAACAGCTGTCGCCAGCGCACCAACAGCCGTACCTTCAATAATAGTAGTTGAGGGTGTCCAAGCATACAACGCGATGCCAGCTTCCGTGGAAGTTACAGCACCTAAAGTACCTCCACCCGCAGTAGCCCCTACACCGATAGCTGTAGAACCTTTTGATAAAGCTTGCGCATGGGGGGCAATTGCAGTCGAACCATCACCACCGCTGAATGTTTTTCGATAGGGAGCGCTGACTGAAGTATTGTATCCAACAATGGGATATGTAGCACTACTATAACCAGTTGTTCCTGAATCATCGCCACCAATAGACACCGCCCCCGCTCCGATCGCACGCGTATCATTACCAATCGCAATAGATTGCCCTATTTCTGCTCTTGCTCTGGAACCTACAGCTACCGCTTGAGCCCCCTTGGCATACGAATACCCACCCAATGCAGTGGCAGAACTTGTCAAACTATTAATGCCTTCAGCATATGAAGAAAAGCCAAATGCAACATCTGCCGGATTTTTTGCTGTTGCATTAGCACCAACAGCAACCGAGTTGCTTCCCGATGCGGTTGCATTCTGTCCACAGGCAAGAGCATCTGTGCCCGTAGCAGATTGAGTAGTAGGTCCAACACAAGTAGCCACTGCTGCTGCCACCGGATTAGGCATAAATAGTGCTCCTACCACTAAAGCAGATAGAGTAACACCATAAACATATGCTGAATGCTTGGCGCCTTCACCGGAAGATGTCGTGCTCTTACCATGTGCTTTAGTAATTTCAGAGGCCACTACCCATGCATTACGGGCATGGCTCCAAATAATTCTATAAATTGCGTTCATTATTTAATTTCCTTTTGCAATAATATTTATACAAATATTACTGAGGCTGATTGATATACAAATAAAATGTAATTATCGTCACGAAATGACAAAATTTGTCACAAGTAAATTCGTTTTTATTTTTCGGCTTACGCTAAGTTTTCAAGAATAGAAATAATTCAAATTAAAATCATATAGTTAATAAAATGGGCTTTACAACCTAGTTGTAACTCTCCTGAAAAATAAAATAGTTCCTTTTATTCAAGCAAAAACCGAACCAAATTCCATTAATACTTGTAAAGATATTTTCAATATTCTTAATAAGAATTAATAATTTAAGTTATATTTAGCATGTGAAATTAAATAAGTAATGCCAATTTCAAGAAAAACCCTTAATAAAACCGTATTTTATCTATAAAACCAGTGAATTCTAAAAATAAATATTTGATAATTTTTATTTATTTAAGCAATAAGTCATTGCTGGCAACTATTTTAATAATATAAAAAATTAATCCGACTAACTAAAATTAAAAGAACCAAACCAAATATTCTGACCGGCTTCCAATCAGGCCAAGCCTTATAAACAACATATTTTGATATACATTTGATATATAAAGGATATAAATCCAACTCATTATATTTTGTAAATATAAAACAGCCAAAATAAAATGCCGTCTGAAAAACAGAACGGCATCTTTAACATTTCAACACAATCAAAATACAGTGAATCTTTCAGACGGCATCAAGTCATCTGAACAAACGGCAAGCAAGCGTACTTGCCACCACATACTCCCCAATTGCTATTTAAAAACCAAAATTAACACTAATGCAATTGCTATGACAGCCAGCCAAAAACTTTGGCGCTGTTGGATTTTAACAAGATGCACATAAGCATCCCTCATCTCTTTCTGGCGGGTTTCATCAACCAGCATATTCAGCTTGCGCGGCAGACTGGGAAGAATTTGTGCCCAATCAGGCGCTTCATCTTTAATATTGCGCCAGAATGCCTGCGGACCTACTTGCTCTTTCATCCAACTGACTAAAAACGGCTTGGCAGTTGCCCATAAATCAAGATCAGGATCCAGCTGGCGGCCTAAGCCTTCAATATTGAGAAGTGTTTTTTGTAACAAAACCAATTGCGGCTGTATTTCGACATTAAAGCGGCGACTGGTTTCAAAGAGCCTCATCAGTACGATACCAAAAGATATTTGCGACAAAGGTTTGTTGAAAATCGGCTCGCACACGGCACGCACTGCGGCTTCCAACTCTTCCGCACGGGTATCCGCAGGTACCCAACCTGACTCTATATGGGCGGTAGCGACACGGTGGTAATCGCGGTTGAAAAAAGCCAAAAAGTTGATAGCGAGATAACGCTTATCATATTCTGTTAAACTGCCGACAATACCGAAATCTAAGGCAATATAGCGGTTGTCGTCGGCTACCAGAATATTTCCCGGGTGCATATCGGCATGGAAAAAACCGTTTTTGAATACTTGGGTAAAGAAAATCTCTACCCCGTATCGGGCCAATTTCTTCAAATCGATGCCTTTTACTTTCAAAGTGGCAATATCGGAAATCGGCGTTCCTTCCATCCACTCGATGGTTAATACGTCTTGGCTGCAATAATCAAAATAAACCTGAGGCACAATCAACATATCACTATCGGCAAAATGCCTGCGCAACTGGCTGGCATTAGCGGCTTCGCGCATTAGATCTAATTCGTCATGCAGATATTTGTCGAATTCGGCCACCACTTCCTGAGGTTTTAGACGCTTGCCATCCGCAAACAAACGTTCAATCCATTTTGCCCCAAAGCGCATTAAAGCCAAATCCTGCTCAATTACCGGTTTCAGTCCCGGCCGCAAAATTTTTACCGCCACCTGCTCGCCACTGTATAGCCGTGCCTTGTGCACTTGGGCAATTGATGCGCTGGCTACCGGTTCAATATCAAATTCCGCGTAAAGCTCAAAAATAGGCTTGCCTAAAGCACGTTCAATGCGCTCTTGTGCCAAATGCCCCGGGAAAGGCGGTACCTTGTCCTGTAATTTTGCCAATTCGGCAGCATAATCATCAGGTAACAAATCAGGCCGCGTAGACAATACCTGCCCGAGTTTGACAAAAATCGGACCTAAACTTTCCAATGCCAAACGCAAGCGTACAGGTGCTGCTTCTTGATCAAAACTGCTATTTTTCGGCAATCTATCCAATAAAGCCCGCAGCCAAAGCGGATGGATTCGGTCGATAAAGATATCACTCAGATTGTAGTGGTAAATTGTTTTTGAAATTACAACAAAGCGTTTGAGCCATTTCATGAGCAGGTCTTTTTGCAAAAGGCCGTCTGAAACTTTCAGACGGCAACAAAATAATTAATCATTATAAAACATCCATCCGATACCGAAAATAAAACAGTCGGCAGTAACCCACATTACAACATGATTTGATTTATTTCAAAAAATAACCAACACAAATTTTATTCATAACCAGCCGAATATTTTTCAGGCAAAAATCTGTATAAAAGCATTGATTTAACAAGATTTAGATACTAACCTAAAACCATCCTAACAGATTAGACACAGACATTACGACATGACCTCAAACCAAAAAAAGCTAAGTTTTGAATTTTTCCCCACCCGTACACCTGAAGGCCGTGCCAAACAGGTTATCACCCGTAAGCAACTGAGCCAGTACAACCCTGAATTCTTCTCTTGTACCTCAGGTGCCGGAGGTTCGACCAAAGAGGGAACGATGCAGGCAATTAAAGATATCTTAAGCGAAGGCGTTCCCGCTGCTCCACACCTGCCCTGTGTAGGTATGCAACCCGGCGAAGTCATCAACCTGCTCAATGAATATAAAGATTTGGGCGTACGCCATGTGGTCGCATTGCGCGGCGATATCCCATCGGGTGTCGGTGCGGGCATGAGCGGTTTACGCTATGCCAATGAATTGGTCGAGTTGGTCAAAAACGAATTCGGCAACCATTTTCATATCGAAGTCGCGGCTTATCCCGAATACCATCCGCAAGCACGCAGTGCCGAAGACGACATCAATAATTTCGTCCGTAAGGCTAAAGCAGGAGCCGATTCCGCCATTACCCAATATTTCTATAATGCCGATGCCTATTTCCGTTTCGTGGACGATGTACATGGGCGCGGTGTGGATATTCCGATCATCCCGGGCATTATGCCGATTGCAAGTTTTTCCAAGCTGGCGCGCTTTTCCGATACCTGCGGTGCCGAAATCCCCCGCTGGCTGCGCCTGAAACTGCAATCGTATGCCGATGATACCGCCGCAATCAAAGCACTGGCATTAGACGTGGTAACGGAAATGTGCGAACGGTTGCTGCGGGAAGGTGCCCCCAGTCTACATTTTTATACATTAAATCAAGCAGGTTTGGTTTCGACTATTTGCCAACGTTTGGGCTATTAAACAAAAAACACAATATTTCAAGCAATTTCTTTTATGACGTGGTAATATAACGCCTATACAGATATACCTTTTATTTTCCTTCTTTTCTTGTCAAAAGGCAGGAAAATTCAGCGGGCTAAACAGCCCGCTTTTTTTCGTTATTCGAAAGAATCGCTTATATAGTGATTGTTCTGGTTCAATAGTATTTTTTTCAAGCATTAAAAAGCCGCCTGAAAAGTTTCAGACAGCTTGCTTTTTAATTACCAACGATTCATTGGTACCGGTGAGCTTTAAATACAGTGTGAAATTACACGCTTTGCTGAACAATCTCAGCCAAAGGCCAGCGCGGTTTAACCGTAAATGCACCCGCTTCACGGCAGTTTTGCAAACGCATAGCACCGGCAAAAGCAATCATCGCCCCATTATCCGTACAATAGGCCAAAGGAGGAAAAAATACGGCCACTTTTTCAGACGGCATAGGCTTACCGCCTTTATCTTTCCGCGGGCGTACACTCAACTTACCCAACTCTTCACGCAGTTTCCAGTTAGCACCCACACCGCCGGCAACCACCAACGTACGAAAGCCGGTATCCAGTAAAGCCTGTTTGGATTTTGCCACCAACACATCCACTACGGCATCTTGAAATGCCCTGCAAATATCGTTGCGCGTCTGCTCGGGCAAACCACCGTCGTTTTCTTCGCGCACTTTTTGCACCGTAGTCAATACCGATGTTTTCAATCCGGAAAAACTCATTTGCAAATCATGTGAATGCAGCATAGGACGTGGGAAGGTAAAGGCATCGGCATTGCCGAGCTTCGCCAGCTCGGAAAGTTTGGCACCGCCCGGATAAGGCAAATCCAACAGCTTGGCGGTTTTATCAAACGCCTCGCCGGCCGCATCATCAACACTCTCACCCAACAGCATATAGTCTCCGATACCGCGTACCGCCATAAATTGGGTATGTCCGCCCGACACCAACAAAGCTACAAATGGGAATTGCGGCTTTTCATTCGCTAATAAAGGCGAGAGCAGATGCCCTTCCAGATGGTGAACTGGAATCACGGGTTTGCCTAAGGCAAACGCCAGAGCATTGGCGTAGCCCGAACCTGCCAACAAAGCACCGCCCAACCCCGGCCCCTGAGTAAATGCCACCGCGTCAATATCGGTATAATCTTTGCCTGCCGCTTTCAAGCAGGCTTCGGTCAAAGGCACAAGGCGGCGAATATGGTCGCGGCTGGCCAACTCCGGCACAACGCCGCCGTATTCGGCGTGCATCGCCATTTGCGTATGCAATTCATGCGCCAACAGGCCTTCCCGGGTGTCGTACAGCGCGACTCCGGTTTCATCGCAAGAAGATTCAATTCCCAATACCAACATGGTTAGGCAGACTCCTGCACAATGCTGAAAACATCATGCGTATTCAATAATCGGGCTTTCAGACGGCATTTATGCCGTCTGAAAGGTAAAACGCGATATTTTAACGGATTTTCCGATTGATTTGGCTTATAATCGCGTTTCGATTTTTACCGCGGTTCGCAACCATCCCGCGAAGAACAATGTTCTGAACCAAAACTAGGAAACTTTTATGACAACCGAAAAAGCCTTGGTTATCTTTTCAGGCGGCCAAGATTCCACTACCTGCCTGATTCAGGCTATCCGACAATATGGCCGGGAAAATGTCGAAGCCATTACTTTCCAATACGGCCAACGCCACAACATCGAACTGGAAAAAGCGCGCAGTATCGCAGCCGATTTGGGTATCCCCCAAACACTGCTTGACCTGACTCTGCTGCAACAGGTTACCCGCAATGCGCTGATGGACGAAACCACCGCGATTCAAACAGGCGAAAACGGCCCGCCCAATACCTTTGTAGACGGACGCAACGCCCTATTCCTACTCTATGCCGCTATCTATGCCAAAAGCCGCGGTATCCGCCATATTATTACCGGCGTATGCGAAACCGACTTTTCAGGCTATCCCGACTGCCGCGACGTTTTCATCAAATCGATGAACGTTACCCTCAATCTCGCTATGGATTACGCCTTTCAAATCCATACCCCGCTGATGTATCTCACCAAAGCGCAAACTTGGGCCTTAGCCGATGAAATGGGCGTGCTCGATTATATCCGCACCCACACCCACACCTGCTATCTCGGCACAGAGGGCGGCTGCGGCGAATGCCCAAGCTGCGTATTACGCGAGCGCGGTCTGGCCGAGTATTTGGCCGGAAAATCCAGATAAACCCTATTTGATACAGCTGTTTCCGCCACACGGCCCAACATCTGCAATACGGTATAAAGAATCGTATTGCACGGCGTTTCTGGCCGTCTGAACGCGGCAACAGCAAACCTTGATGATGATGAAAATTACCAAAACCTTTTCGTTCGACATGGCTCACATGCTCGATAACCACGACGGCAAATGCAAAAACCTGCACGGCCACACCTACAAACTCGAAGTCGAAGTATGCGGCAACCTGATTGAGGGCGGAGCCAAAGACGGCATGGTGATTGATTTTTCCGACCTGAAACAAGCCGTCAAAGCTTTAGTGGTCGAACCTTTCGACCATGCCTTCATCTATCACACCGGCAGCGAACGCGAACGGCAAATCGCCCGTATGCTCGAAGGTTGGGGCTTAAAGACATTGGCTATGGACAAACGCACCACCGCCGAAAACATGGCGCAATATATGTTCGACCTGCTCCGCAGCGAAGGCCGTTTAAATATCTCGACCCTACGCCTGTGGGAAACCCCTACGTCTTATTGCGAATGCAGTCTGTGAGGCCGTCTGAAATGCAAACCATCCAACCTGCCGATCCCCTATTCCGTATTGTCGAAATTTTCGAAAGCCTGCAAGGCGAAGGCTACAATACCGGTATGCCTGCGGTTTTTATCCGCTTGGGCAAATGCAACCTAGCCTGCCAATGGTGCGATACCGACTACCTTACATTTCAACAAATGCCACTCAGCGAAATCTTAGGCCGTCTGAAAAACTATACCGCCCGCAACATTATCATTACCGGCGGCGAACCAACCATTCAACCTCACCTCGAAACCTTGTTGAATGCCTTAAAAAAAGAAGGTTATTACCTGTGTATCGAAACCAACGGGCTTAACACCGTTCCACCGCAGATTGATTACATTGCCACGAGCCCCAAAGCCTGCTATGCCGAAAAATACCAAACGCAATGCATTGCGCGGGCCGATGAAGTGCGTATCGTTGTTGACGGCGATGTCACCGCATTCTGTACCGTAATCGAACAAAAAATCCGCGCCCGACACTATTATCTTTCTCCGTGCGAGCAAAACGGTTCAATGAATATTTATGAAACCATCCGCCAAATCGGCATACTTAATAGCCGCCCCGATGGCTCCGCACATTGGCAGTTGAGCGTACAAACACACAAATGGGCGGGTATCGAATAATAAAACCACCATTTTCAGTATAGTTACCAGCCAGAAACTAAAAGGCCATCTGAAAACTTTTTCAGACGGCCTTTTATTCTGCCGAAAAACAAATAAAACCTTAACCCAATCCGAACAACCAATGCACTTTTGAATAATATCCTAGATTTTCCACATATTTTTAAAATCTATTCAATCCCGATACCATATAAAAATAAGCCGTCTGAAAATTTCAGACGGCTTCTGCATACTACCCTATCCGGTTTAGTGGCGGAAATGGCGTACGCCGGTTAATACCATAGCGATACCGTGTTCGTCTGCCGCATCGAATACTTCCTGATCACGCACAGAACCGCCCGGGTGGATAATCGCCTTAATGCCTTGCTCAGCAATCACATCCACGCCGTCGCGGAAGGGAAAAAACGCATCCGAAGCCGCACAAGCGCCGTTGAGATCGAAGCCGCCGTCTTGCGCTTTACGGGCAGCAATACGGGTAGAATCCACACGGCTCATCTGCCCGGCACCGATACCGAATGTTTGCCCGCCTTTACCGAATACAATCGCATTCGACTTCACATATTTGGCCACATTCCACACAAACATCAGATCTTTCCATTCCTGCTCGGTGGGCTCGCGCTTGCTTACCACAGTCAAATCCGCACGGCGGATACGATGGAGATCAGGCGTTTGCACCAACAGGCCGCCGCCGACGCGTTTTAATTCGAAACGGTTCGCACCGGCCATCAAAGGTACTTCCAATACGCGAACGTTTTTCTTGGCTGCAATAATTTCTTTGGCTTTGTCGGTAAACTTCGGCGCCATCAATACTTCGAGGAACTGTCCGGTCACCGCTTCTACGGTTTCCGCATCCACTTCGCGGTTAAAAGCAATAATCCCACCAAATGCGCTGGTAGTATCGGTAGCAAATGCCAAACGGTAAGCCGTCAACGTATCCGCAGCGACCGCCACACCGCACGGGTTGGCATGCTTCACGATAACGCAAGCAGGCTCGTCAAACGCCTTAACGGCTTCCCACGCGGCATCCGCATCGGCAATATTGTTGTATGACAACTCTTTACCTTGCAATTGGGTATAAGCCGAAAGGCTGCCCGCCGCCGGGTAAACATCACGGTAAAACGCGGCTTGCTGATGCGGATTCTCACCATAGCGCAAATCTTGTACCTTTAGCCAATTACCGTTAATTTGTTCCGGAAACTCATTAATTTCAGGCTCACCGCCTAATTTTTCATCATTAATGCTGGTGAGATAATTGGAAATCATGCCGTCATATTGGGCAGTATGACTGAAAGCTTTGCGTGATAAATTGAAGCGGGTTTTATCGCACAGCGTACCGCCGTTAGCGCGTAATTCCTCTACAACCTTATCGAAATCGGTATTATCCGTAATGATAGCAACGTGCTTCCAGTTTTTCGCTGCCGAACGCACCATGGTTGGGCCACCGATATCAATATTTTCGATTGCATCTTCCAGCGTGCAACCGGGTTTGGCAATAGTAGCGGCAAAAGGATACAGGTTCACGCATACCAAATCGATATTGCCGATATCGTGTTCGGCCATTTTAGCCACATGCTCGCTCAAATCGCGACGCCCCAAAATACCGCCGTGAATTTTCGGATGCAGGGTTTTCACACGCCCGTCCAGCATTTCGGGAAAACCGGTGTAATCGGCTACTTCGATCACTGGAATTTCCGCATCAGCCAGTAATTTCGCCGTACCGCCGGTAGAAAGGATTTCCACCCCCAAATCGTGTAAAGCACGGGCAAACTCAACCGCACCTTGTTTATCGGACAAACTGATTAACGCTCGTTTCACTGCTGCCATTATCGTTCCTTATACAGATAGGTTTTAACTGCTCAAGCCAAACAAATTACGCGATCAAATCATATTGCAAAAGTTTCTTACGTAGGGTATTACGATTCAGCCCCAATACGGCGGCAGCCTTCGACTGGTTACCTCCGCATTCGGCCATAACGGTGGCCAGCAACGGCTTTTCAACCTGCTGTAATACCATATCGTATACCGCACAAGGGGTTTCGCCGTCCAAATCACGGAAATATTGTTTTAAGTTATGCTCCACACAGTGAGCGATATCAGGGATTTTATTCGGCATAATATATTCTTTTTAATAAAAAAACAGAAAATCGGTTCTATTCTCAAATAGCCGTCTGAAACATTAGGGTTGTAAAGCCGAAGCCAATTCGGAGGCCATTTTATATACCAAAACCTCCGCCCCTGCTTTCGACAAATGGTCCGCATCTATATAGGCCATTTCCTCCCGACTGCCATTTAACGACAACAAACATTTGCGGTACTCATATCCGCCCAACTCGCAAAGATACGCCGAAGGTGCGATAAAAATAGCCTGGTTAGCCTCGGCAGTATGTTTCAAAGCCTCTTCAAGCTGTGGCAACACAATTGCCCTTGCCAGTAACCGCTCACCGCCAACATGCTCGGAAGCACTCCCCAACACTTGGGTATAAGCACGTTCGGCGGATATGTACCAACGCGGTACATTACCAATAACTACCACTTTGGTTTTTGGAGAAACCTTTCTGATGGCTTGGATGGTTTCTGCCAAATGGGTGCTGATTTCCTGATTATCCGCAGGTGCTTTTTCAAAAAACCAAATACTGTGCAAAATAACCGCATTGTAACGGTAACGGCCTATATCCGCGATAATTCTACGGTTAATTTTTCCACAGTTTGTCCGATTAGCGTCCGCCTGAGGCAAACCCAGCAGAGGCGGGCAGGCCGATTGGTTTAACTGTGTCAATGCAATATCGTGCCTACGCGCAAAACCTGATAACCCTTGGTAAAGCGAAGCAGCATGGCTGTCCCCCCAAAGCAAGACATTATTCTTACCCTGCTCATAACATTCGGATTGTTGCTGATCCTGATGATAATCCTGAATCAAACAAATGTTCTGGCGGGTATTTTTACTCCATTCGTAATCTATTTTCGGCTCTTTGGCATGAAAATAAAAATGCCCTACCAAACCTGCCGCCAACAGTGTAAAACTACCTGCAAAACTCATCTCGAAAATTCGACGCCGACTAAAATGATCACGCCGCCGGAAAGGCGCTTCGACATAACGCCACGTCAGATAAGCCAAAATCAACGACAAAACCGACAAACCGAGCATGATTGGTACGGATTCCAAGTGAAACTCCGACCTTACCCGCGCAAAAGCAAACAAAGGGTTATGCCAAAGGTAAGCGCTATAACTGATCAAACCGATTTGTACCATCGGTTTGCTGCACAACAACCGTCCGACCCAAGTTTTCGGTGTGGTAAAAATAATAACCAAAGCGCTGCCCAATACGGGCAATAATGCGCTGAATCCCGGGAAAGGCATATTGCGGTGATAACCAAAAATAGCCGCCAATATCAGCAGTAAACCCAACAAGCTACCCCATTGGTTTAATGCTTCGCTTTGTCGGCTACGGTCATACCTTGCAAAATAAAAAGCGATAAAACTACCGGCCAGCAGCTCCCATGCACGAAAAGGCAGCAGGTAAAAAGCTGCCGAAGGGTATTTCTGAACAGCCCATTGTGCAGAAATCAGGCTGGCTGCGGCAACCGCTACCAGCAAGGGTAACAACCAACGCTGCCCCCGCTTCCATAATAATAACAATAAGATAGGAAAAAACAGATAGAACTGCTCTTCCACCCCCAAGCTCCAAGTGTGCAGAAGGGGTTTTAACTCTGCGGCGGTTTCAAAATAACCGCTGGTAAACCAAAATAAAATATTAGAAGAAAAAAGCGATACCGCCGCCCAACTTTGCGCATATGCTTTCAATTCAGACGGCATAAGCCACATCAATGCAAAAGGCAAGGTTGCCAACATCACAAAAAATAAAGCGGGCAAAATACGGCGGAAGCGGCGTTCGTAAAAGTCCACCAGGGAAAAACGTCCTGCCCGAACATCTTCAAGCAAAATAGTGGTAATCAAATAACCACTGATAACAAAAAATATATCCACCCCGACAAAGCCGCCTTGAAAGGCGGAAAAGCCTGCGTGAAAAAGAATCACCGGTAATACTGCCAGAGCTCTCAAACCGTCGATTTCACTACGATATTTCATTTTTTTCCTTCTTATCCGTCTAACTTTTACACATTTTCCCAATACAAACAGATATTTAAATGAAACCGTATTGAAGCTTCCCTGAAAATTATTCAAGTCGGAACCGGCCATGAACCGACATTCCTTCAATCAAACAAATTTGAAGAGCAACAATATTATTTTTACTTTTCTAAATATTCTGCCGATAAACAGCGGTTACCGTCTTAAATATAATCTGCTTTTCCGTTAGTTTTCGTGCTGTTCTTCGCAATTTTATACCAATATCATGATCGGTAAAATATTTATCCACACCACGACATAGCTAAAATTTTTTTAAATACAAAAGGTTGATATATATCAACGATAACTGCATACCCAAACATCAGTTTCATTCGGCAGATTATCTAAGAATGCTGCAACCGCATCATATTGTGCGGCCGCGCTTTCCAAACCATTGATTTCACGCCGAACAACCTCGCCCCCGGGGAGAGAAGCGATATACCAGCCTATATGTTTGCGCGCAATACGCAAACCGGCCTGCTCACCGTAAAAAGCATACATGGCTTGTAAGTGGCTCAATACGGTTTGGCTGCACTGTACCAAAGTTAACGGCGGCGGCAGTCTACCTGTTTCGGCGTAATGTTTCAAATCTCGGAAGATCCAAGGCTGGCCTTGTGCGCCACGGCCTATCATCACACCGTCGGCAGCAGTCTGACGCAAAACCGAAGCGGCTTTCTGATGATCGGTAATATCACCGTTCGCCCATACCGGTATACGGCTGCGGCTTTTCACTTCGGCAATCAATTCGTAACTGGCTTGTCCTTTATACATTTGCGTGCGTGTACGTCCATGAATAGCGAGAGCGGCAATACCTGCATCTTCGGCAATACGGGCAATGGTAAGAATATTTTTATGTTCGTCATGCCAGCCCAAACGGGTTTTCAAAGTAACGGGAACATCAACGGCACGCACAACTTCATTTAAGATTTCAGCTACTAAAGGTTCGTTTTGCAGAAGGGCGCTACCTGCCAAAACATTGCATACTTTTTTGGCCGGGCATCCCATATTGATATCAATTACTTCCGCGCCCATCTCAACGTTATAGCGTGCGGCTTCAGCCAATTGCTGCGGATTACTGCCCGCAATTTGAACAACCCGAACACCCTCCTCACCGCTGTAATCGCTGCGGCGTAGTGTTTTTCGGGTATTTCTGAGAGAGGGGTCGCTGGTAAGCATCTCTCCAACCACCCAACCTGCACCGAATCCCCGGCACAATTGTCGGAAAGGCTTGTCGGTAATTCCGGCCATCGGCGCCAATGCAATAGGGGTATTAAGGGTATAAGCACCAATCCGCATATTGAAATTCGGGTCAAATAAATCGCTCATTGTACATTTTTTAAGCAACCATTCCAATAACGATTTTATTTATTAAAATAAAACAATAAACTAAAAAATTTCCCCACTGCATTCCGTGTAAAACCGACTACGGTTTATGCAACCATATACTACCCGCAAAGAAAAAAAGCAGATTGTCTGAAAACAACCTGCTGAAATTTAAAATCCCACTGATAAAAAACGGAAGTTCAGATAAATTGACTATAAACTCATTTGCCTTGTTTGATGCCGTCTGAAACGTTGTTCCAGGAAGGTTGGCCGCGTAAATACAGTCTTTGTTACTTTAAATGACTTTTTATATCAACTTAAACGACTTTTCTTATTTTGCCGTCCTAGAATATTTCAGTTATCAAGGCCAGCCTATATCTGACAATAGTTAATGGTGGTGGTGTTCGCCGTGCGGAGCTGCCGTACCAACAGGTAAGTAAGGTGCCGGATAGGCGCCGCTTGGCATATCCCATTTGATTTCTTTATCACCACAAATTTGCGTTACCGGAAAAACAAGTTTACCGTTTTGTTTTGGTGCCGCCTCCGACAAATAAGCACTGAACGCAAAAGTATCGAATTCATCATCTGCCAAGCTACCGCCATGCCAAACCAATGTCTTGATACCGCTGCTATGCGTCTTTCCACGATAATCGTAACTATGCGTATAAGCACCGTACTCTTTATCAATACGCCATCCCGCTTTGGCTTGAGGCTTAACAGCCAACACACCTTCAGGCATACTGATACGGATTGCGGTTGTTGCCGCACCACCGCATCCATGAGGCACTTTAAATACGGCAGTAAAATTTTGCTTTGGATCGGCCTGTTTAGGTTCGGTAAAACTAATATGTGCAGATGCGAACTGCACGCAGAACCCCGCACAAGCGGCAAAGAAAAATTTCTTCATTATCGCTCCCTTATTGCATTGAAAATAATCATAAAAACATCTTTATATTTTAAACAATCCATCTACAAAGAAAATGCGGCAAATTGCCGCACCGGAAAACAGGCCGTCTGAAAATAAGTTTTCAGACGGCCTTATATACCCTATTTCGTTTTAATAACATCAAATACCAAACACTTTTACCCGCTCATTTACCGGTGTGAAGCTCTTTTCAGCGGCAGGAGCAGCAATGCCGCCAAATACCATCTGTGCCACCAGTTTCCAATCTTTTGGGATTTCCCACTCTCTCGCCACGGCATCGTCAATCAGCGGATTGTAATGCTGCAGATTGGCACCAATATCGGCGGAAGCCAAAGTCGTCCATACGGCATATTGGTTCATTGCATTTGTATGTTCGCCCCACACCGGGAAATTATCAGCATATGAAGGGAACTGCTCTTGTAAACCGCGGATAACCTTTTGATCTTCAAAAAACAAAACCGTACCTGCAGCTGCTTTGAACATTGCCATTTTTTGTGCGGTCGGCTCAAAACGGTCGGCCGGTACAACCTCACGCAAAGCGCCTTCGGTCAATTCCCATAACTTTTCATGCTCCGCACCGAACAACACTACCATACGGGTAGATTGCGAATTAAACGAAGAAGGCGTATGCAATACCGCATGTTCCACAATATCCGTTACCCCTTGATTGGTTAACGGTAGATTTTTATTCAAAGCATAAACCGAACGGCGGCTTTCAGCAGCCTGTTGCAAATCTTTGTAAGTCATTTTCCATTTCCTTTATTCCGGTATCGCCAATCGGCAACAATTAACCACCGAAAAGCAGTTGTACTGCAAACAATATGATTCAAAACTTAGCCAAACGACAAGTACGACAAGTATAAATATCTAAATACAACGGTATTATTACTATTCGGCTTGACTCAATCACACTTTGCCTTCTTGCCGGCGGAATTTATTATCCACTGCCCAAGCGCCACCGCCCGCTGCTGCGATATAGATGAAGATAAAGCTGAATAAAGCAGCAGCCTCACCACCGTTAAGCAGCGGCAGTAAAGCATTTCCTCCCGCAGCATGCGCCATAAAATAAGCTACCGCCATCTGGCCGGACAACACGAATGCAACCGGACGGGTAAATAAACCGATCAGCAATAATACCCCGCCTACCAGCTCCAAAATGCCCGCAAAGCCGTATAAGGAAAAAATCTGCAAACCGTCAAACATTTCCACATGCGGCAAGGCAAAAAGTTTGGCCGTGCCGTGCAGCATAAACATATATGCGGCACTAATGCGTAAAATCGACAGTAATACGGGTTGGAAGCGGTTTAAAAAATTCATAATTTATACCCTGATTTAAATAAAAATAGTTATCGAATGCCTGCAGTATAGGCATATACCAGCAATCAATATATACTGCTTTTATTGAAACATTTTTTCCTAATGAGAAATCATGGATACATTATTCAGCCTGAAAGTTTTCCGGGAAGTGGTACAAAGCGGCAGCTTTACCCGTGCCGCCGACAAATTAGATATTTCCATCGCCATGGCCAGCAAACATGTCAGCCATTTGGAAAATACCATTCAAGCCAAACTGCTTCACCGCAACAGCCGCAATCTGCACCTCACCGAAGCCGGCGAAGAATATTACCGCCAATGCAGTTATGCGCTTGAAACCTTGCAATCTGCCGCCGATAAAGCTGCGGGCGGGGCTGATAAACCGCAGGGATTACTACGCATGACTATGCCGCTTTGGTTTGCCACATCTTATGTGAGCCAGTGGTTTGCCGAATACCGCCGTCTCTATCCTGAAGTATCACTCGACCTTCATCTGGATAACCGCCGTGTCGATTTGATTGCAGACGGCGTCGATTTGGCCTTGCGCGTATCCAACGAACCGCATCCCTCGCTAATCGTCAAACCTTTGGCAAAAATAGAGTTTTTCCTGGTAGCATCACCCGCCTACCTAGATTTGCACGGCACCCCCGAAACACCTGCCGAAGTACAACGGCACGAAGCCGTATTACCCAGCTATGTCGATTTGAGCGATGTTGCCATTACCGCCAAAGATGGCAGCCAAGAAACCTTGACACTGAAATCATCTATCCTCAGCGACAATACGCTGATGTGCCGCAAACTGATTCAGGCCGGCTGCGGTATCGGTTATCTACCCTTATGGGCCATTGCCGAAGATTTGCAGCAAGGTTCACTGGTACGCCTGCTACCTGATTACAGCATGCTGACCACCCAACTTTATGCCGCATACGTTGATAGGGCGTTTCTCAGTGCCAAAGTCAGAAGTATGATTGACTTTCTCAGCAACAAAATCAATCACTGCCCGGTTACGGTATTACCTTAACAATGGATAAAAAGTAACGAGGCCGTCTGAAAATATTCAGACGGCCTCGTATCATGCCAAATACAAACGGCAGCTTAATCAGCTCTCAACCGGAATAATACCGATTTTGGCCTGCCACTCTTTCGGCGCGATGGCATGCACGGATTTACCGCTGCTGTCTACGGCTACGGTAACCGGCATATCTTTTACTTCAAATTCATAAATCGCCTCCATACCCAACTCGGGGAACGCCACCACTTTGGCTTCTTTAATGGCTTTCGCTACCAGATAAGCCGCACCGCCGGTCGCCATCAGGTAAACCGCTTTGTTGTCTGCAATCGCTTCGCAAGCCGCCGCACCGCGCTCCGATTTGCCAATCATACCCAACAGACCGGTTTGTTCCAGCATTTGACGTGTGAATTTGTCCATGCGGGTAGCGGTCGTTGGGCCGGCCGGGCCAACCACTTCATCGCGCACGGGATCCACCGGGCCGACGTAGTAAATCAGTTTGTCGGTAAAATCAACCGGCAGTTTTTCGCCTTTGTTGAGCATATCGACCATACGTTTATGTGCGGCATCGCGGCCCGTGTAAATTTTACCGTTCAAGAGCAGCACATCACCGGTTTTCCATTGGGCGACATCGGCTTTGGTGAGCTCGTCCACATTCACGCGGATACCGTTATCGGGGCTGTAAGTCAGATCCGGCCAGTCTTCGAGTGAAGGCGGCACCAGCTTGGCCGGACCGGAACCGTCGAGCTCAAATTCGACATGACGGGTAGCCGCACAGTTCGGAATCATGGCAACCGGCTTAGACGCGGCATGAGTCGGATAATCAAGGATTTTCACATCCAAAACAGTTGTAAGACCACCCAAACCTTGGGCACCGATACCCAACGCATTTACTTTTTCATACAGCTCCAAACGCAAAGCTTCCACAGTGTTCAGTTCCGCACCGGAAGCAGCCTTTTCCTGCAACTCCTGAATATCAATATGGCTCATCAGGGATTCTTTAGCCAACAATGCTGCTTTTTCAGGCGTACCGCCGATACCGATACCCAAAATACCCGGCGGACACCACCCCGCCCCCATAGTCGGTACGGTTTTCAGTACCCAATCGACAATCGAGTCAGAAGGATTGAGCATAGCCAGTTTGGATTTGTTTTCAGAGCCGCCTCCTTTGGCCGCACACGTTACTTCGATTTTATCCCCCGCTACGATTTCCATGTGTACGACTGCGGGCGTATTGTCTTTAGTGTTTTGACGCTTGCCTGCTGGATCGGCCAATACCGAAGCGCGCAATATGTTATCGGGGTTGGTATAGGCGCGGCGCACACCCTCATTCACCATTTCCTGAACGCTCATTTGGGCATCCCACTGCACGTTCATACCGACTTTTAGGAAAACGGTAGCAATACCGGTATCTTGGCAAATAGGACGGTGGCCTTCGGCACACATGCGGCTGTTTACCAGAATTTGCGCCATAGCATCTTTGGCGGCAGGATTGGCTTCTTTTTCCCAAGCCTTTGTTAAGGCTTTAATATAATCGGCGGGATGATAATAGCTGATAAACTGAAATGCATCAGCGATACTTTGGATAAAATCTTCTTGTTTGATGACGGTCATGTTTGGCTCCTTTGGGTCATGATTGCGGCACGTTCAGACGGCCTTTATTGCTATAAACAGGGTGTCTGATATTACAACATGTTATTGGAAAGGTGTAGACAAAAGAAATAGTTTTTCCCGATTGGCCTGATGCAGCATAGATAAACTTGTCAAAAGTTTGATTTCGGCACGGCTGGCATTACAATAAACCATTCTTTTTTGCATGATTGTTTAGATATTATGAAAATCCTGATTCTCGGCAGCGGCCAAGTCGGCTCGACTATCGCTCAGAATTTGTCGGCGATGCCGGATAACGATGTCACCATTATCGATATCGACGAAACCGCATTGCATACCCTAGGCAGCCGCTTGGATGTCCAAACCATGTTGGGTAACGCCGCTTCACCCAAAGTACTGGAGCAAGCCGGAGCTGCCGATACTGACTTACTATTAGCCGTAACCCGCAGCGACGAAACCAACTTAGTCGCCTGCAAAATCGCCGCAGATTTGTTTAATATTCCAAACCGCATCGCCCGCGTGCGCTCTAGCGAATATTTGGAATACCGCCCGGATAACGAAGAAATAGAAAACAGCTTATCACTGTTTGAAGTGACCGACTCCATCAGCCCAGAGCAATTAGTAACCGAGAGGCTTGCATCATTATTGAGCTACACCAGCACCTTACAAGTACTGAAGTTTGCCGAAGACAAAGCCAAGATGGTTATCGTACAAGCTCATAAAGGCGGCCTGCTGGTCAATAAGGAAATCGCCCAGATCAACAGCCATCTGCCCGACGGCGTGGACTGCCAGATTTGCGCCATCTACCGCAACAACCAATTAATCGTTCCTTCCGCACGCACCGTAATTATCGACGGAGACGAGGTTTGCTTCGTAGCCGCATCATCAGACGTCAAAGCGATTATGCGCGAGCTCAGACCGCTGGAACAAAGCACCCGCCGCGTGATGATTGCGGGCGGCGGCAATATCGGCTTCCGCTTGGCCAAGCAGCTGGAAAGCAAGCTGGATATCAAAATTATCGAATATAACCATTCCCGCGCTCTGTGGCTGGCGGAAAATCTCGACCAAACCTTGGTCTTGCACGGCAGCGCAACCGATGAAAGCCTGCTTACCGAAGAATATATCGACGAAGTGGATATATTCTGTGCCGTCACCAATGACGATGAAAATAATATTATGTCGGGCTTGCTGGCGAAAAACCTCGGTGCCAAACGGGTTATTGCGATTGTAAACCGTTCCAGTTATGTGGATTTGCTGGAGGGTAACAAAATCGATATCGTGGTTTCACCGCATTTGGTTACCATAGGTTCGATTCTGGCGCACATCCGCCGCGGCGATGTAGTAGCGGTACACCCGTTACGTCGCGGCACGGCGGAAGCAATCGAAGTAGTGGTACACGGTGATGAAAAAACATCTGCCTTGGTAGGCCGCCGCGTTTCGGAAGTGAAATGGCCCCAAGGTTGCCACTTTGCCGCTTTGGTTCGTGAAGACCAAGTCATTATGGGACACAAAGAAGATGCGGTAATGGCCGAGGGCGACCATCTGATTTTCTTCGTTTCCCGCCGCCGCGTATTGCGCGAATTGGAAAAACTGATTCAGGTTAAAATGGGCTTTTTCGGTTAAATCTCAAAAGGCCGTCTGAAAAACATATTTCAGACGGCCTTTTACCAATGAAACCAAATACAACCTTGAATATGCAGAGTAGCTGTTTTCAATGTGATTTCAGGGTTGTCAATATTTTGTCATGAAACTGTTTTATCATGCGGCATAAAACTATTTTTAGGGAGAGCAAACAGCATGGCAGAACGTATTTCGTCTCACTTCAACCAAGAGCTTGAAAGTGTACGCAGCGAAGTAATGCGTATGGGCGGCTTGATTGAAGAACAGCTAAAAGCCGTATTAACCGCATTATCCAGCACCAATGCTTCGGGGCTGACTGCCGTGATTGACGGCGACAGCATCATCAACGAACTCGAAGTCGGTATTGATGACGCTTGTCAAAACATTATCGCCCGCCGCCAACCGGCCGCCAGCGATTTACGATTTGTGCTTACCGTCAGCAGAATTATTGTTGACTTGGAACGCATGGGCGATGAACTGAAAAAAATCGCTTTATCCGCCCATGAATTGTTCATGCACAACAAAGTTACTTCCACCCAACTTTACGATACCCACCGTTTGGCAGCCATGACCGCACCCATGATACGCCGCAGCTTGGATGCTTTTGCCCGCTTGGATTCGAAAGCCATCTTGGATTTGAACGAAGCCGACAACAAACTCGACACCGACTACCGCAACCAGTCACGCATGTTGATCAGCTTTATGATCGAAGATCCGCGCAATATCACCACCTGCATGGAAGTAATGATGATGAATAAGGCCATCGAGCGTATCGGCGACCATGCCAAGAATATTGCCGAGCATGTGGTTTACTTGGTACGCGGTGTTGATGTGCGTCATACGCCGCTGGAAAAAGTAAAGGCCGATTTGGAAGATTAAATCAACGGATGCAGCAAATTCACGGCAGCCTACGGGCTGCTTTTTTTATACCTTCGCACACCTTGTCGGTTATTCAAGTAAAAAATTTCCCGATCATCTTATGCAACCTTATTGGTCGGAACCCGTATTTACAGGGCGGCTCAAGCAATGCCGTCTGAAACACACACTGCTAACAATCCCGCTCCAATGTTACAAAGCCACCCGCAATATCGGATTACAACTCGCACCAATCTTATCCCATCAAAAAAGTTTTAATTAAAATCAAAATCTTAACAAATATGCTGTCAAGTATGTAAGCTTTTGTAACCACTGTCACACATCTGAAACAATGCTTGCTTAAACTTAGCAGCGTTTCCAAACACTCCTGATACAAGAGAGAGAACACTATGAAAATCCGCACCCTTACCGCTGCTTTTATCGCCGCTTTTGCTTTGGCCGCTTGCGGCGGCTCGGAAAACACCGCTCCGGCAGCCAAGCCCGAAGCAGGCGCATCTACCGCTCCGGCAGGCAATGCTGAAAAAGTTACTCTGGATGTGACCGGTGCAGGCGCATCATTCCCGCAACCGATTTATGTCCAATGGGCGCAAGCTTACCAAGCCGCTACCGGCGGCCGTATCAACTACCAATCAATCGGTTCTTCGGGCGGTGTCAAACAAATTACAGCCAAAACCGTGGATTTCGGCGCATCTGATTCTCCTTTGAAAGCTGAAGATTTGGAAAAAGAAGGCCTGATCCAATTCCCGACCGTTATCGGTGGCGTCGTACCGGTAGTCAACGTGGAAGGCATCAAACCGGGTGAATTGAAACTGAGCGGCGAAGTATTGGCCGAAATCTACTTGGGTAAAATCACCAAGTGGAACGATCCGAAAATCGCAGCCCTCAACGAAGGCTTGGCGTTGCCCGACGCACCGATTACCACCGTATTCCGTTCCGACGGTTCCGGCACTAGCTTCATCTTTACCACTTACCTGAGCCAAGTTTCCAACAAATGGAAAGACAGCGTAGGCGCAGCCAATACCGTTAAATGGCCGACTTCAAGTTCCGGCGCGGCCGGCAAGGGCAACGAAGGCGTATCGACTTATGTCAACCGCGTGAAAAACTCCATTGGTTACGTTGAATACGCTTACGCCAAGCAAAACAATATGTCGCACGTTCAAATGCAGAACAAAGCGGGCAACTATGTACAGCCCTCTCAAGAAACCTTCGCCGCTGCCGCCGATGTTGATTGGAAGAGCGTTCCCGGCTTCAGCCTGGTGCTGACCAACCAACCTGCCGAAAAAGCTTGGCCGCTGGCTGCCGCTACCTTCATCTTGGTACACAAAAAAGCGGATGACGCCGCTAAAGCCAAAGCCGTTTTGAGCTTCTTCGACTGGGCCTACCAAAACGGTGACGAAGCCTCTGCGAAACTCGACTACGTACCGCTGCCTGCCTCTGTGAAAGACTTGGTACGCGAAGAATGGAAAAAAATTACCGATGCCAACGGCACGGCGGTTTATTAATCCGCTTTAACAACCAAAGGCCGTCTGAAAGCCCTAAGGCGGTATTTCAGACGGCCTTTGGTTTATATCGGAACATCCGTTCACTTAACTCAAAAGAAAAATCCTCATGAGCACACTTCAACAAAAACTCAAACGACAGCGGTTGCTCGACATCTTATTCGTCGGCACCACCCGTATGTTTGCCTTCTTGGTGTTGTCCAGCTTGGTCGGTATCCTGCTTTCTTTAGTGATTGGCGCGCTGCCGAGCATGCGGGAATTCGGTTTCGGTTTCTTTACCTCTTCGAATTGGGATACAGTACAAGGGCAATACGGTGCTTTGGCTCCGATTTACGGTACGCTGGTCACCTCTGCCATCGCCCTGATGATTGCCGTGCCCGTCAGCTTCGGTATCGCTATTTTCCTGACCGAACTATGCCCGACAGCTCTGCGCCGGCCACTCGGCATCTGTGTCGAGCTGCTAGCGGGTATTCCTTCGATTATTTACGGTATGTGGGGCCTGTTCGTATTCGCTCCAGTATTTTCAGAATATATCCAACCGTTTTTTATTGAATACCTCGGTCCGATACCTTTTATCGGTTCACTGTTTCACGGTGCGCCTATGGGCATCGGCCTCTTTGCCGCCGGCCTGATTCTGGCGATTATGATTATTCCTTTTATCGCTTCGGTGATGCGCGATGTGTTTGAAGTTACCCCGCCGATGCTGAAAGAATCCGCATACGGTTTGGGTTCGACAACATGGGAAGTCGTACGCTATGTGGTATTGCCCTACACCAAAGCCGGTGTAGTGGGCGGCATCATTTTGGGGTTGGGCCGCGCATTGGGCGAAACCATGGCCGTTACCTTCGTTATCGGCAATACCTTCAATATCAGTGCCAGCCTGTATAACTCGGGCGTGTCGATTACCTCTGCTCTGGCCAACGAATTCGCCGAAGCGGTCGACCCGCTACACCTCTCGTCATTGCTCTATCTGGGCTTGATCCTGTTTGTGATTACCTTCGTGGTCCTGTGTATTTCCAAACTGATGCTGTTGCGCATGCAGCGTAACGAAGGCCGCGCGCATTAAGGAATCTTGTTTATGCAAACCAATATGAATAATTCTGTTTACCGCCGCCGGCGCTTAATCAGCCGTTTCAATCTGGCTATGTCTTGGCTGACCATGGCTTTCGGCCTCTTTTGGCTGGGTTGGATTTTTTATACGTTGTTTTATGAAGGCTTCAGCGGTTTGGGCTCCCATATTTTCACTATGGATACACCGCCGCCGGGCATGGAAGGCGGCTTACGCAACGCCATACTGGGTAGCCTGCTGATTACACTTTTCGGCTTATTGGTAGGTACGCCGGTAGGTATTTTGTGCGGTATTTTTCTGGCCGAATTCGGCCAACGCAGCAAGCTGGCTGCCGCCACCCGTTTTATGAACGACATTTTGCTCTCTGCCCCGTCTATCGTTATCGGCTTGTTTATTTATGAATTGATTGTAGTGCAGCAAGGGCATTTTTCAGGCTGGGCCGGTGCGCTGGCATTATCACTGCTGGTTATCCCCGTAGTAGTGCGTACCACTGAGAATATGCTGAAACTGGTACCAAACAGCCTGCGCGAAGCCGCTTATGCGCTGGGTACGCCCAAATGGAAATTGGTCAGCATGGTCACTTTACGCGCTGCCAAAGCAGGCGTACTAACCGGCGTATTGCTGGCTTTTGCCCGTATCTCAGGCGAAACCGCTCCGCTGCTGTTTACCGCGCTGAACAACCAGTTTTTCAGTACCAACATGAACCAGCCGATTGCCAACCTGCCCAACGTAATCTACCAGTTTGCCATGAGCCCTTACGGTGATTGGCATGAATTGGCATGGGCAGCCGCTTTGCTGATTGCGCTGACGGTTTTAGCCGCCAATATCGGCGCCCGCATCTTGGGCAGCAAAAAACACTGATTCAGACCGTCTGAACACACATATATATAAAAGTAATGACAAATATTCAAAGGAAACCTCTAATGGAAACCAAAATCGCGGTACGCAATTTCAACTTTTATTACGGCTCGTTCCACGCCTTGAAAAATATCAATCTGGACATTCCTGCCAACAAAGTTACCGCTTTCATCGGCCCTTCCGGCTGCGGCAAATCAACCCTGCTGCGTACCTTCAACCGTATGTACGATCTTTATCCCGGCATGAAAGCAGAAGGCGAACTGCTTTTAGACGGCAAAAATATCCTAGGCAAAGATATCGACTTAAACCTGCTGCGCGCCAAAGTGGGAATGGTGTTCCAAAAACCGACGCCTTTTCCCATGTCGATTTACGACAACGTTACTTTCGGCGTAAAGCTGTATGAAAAGCTGAGCAAAAGCGATATGGATGATCGTGTCGAGTGGGCGTTACGCAAAGCCGCACTGTGGGGCGAAGTAAAAGACAAATTGAAGCAAAGCGGTAATTCGCTGTCAGGCGGCCAACAGCAACGCTTATGTATCGCCCGTGCCGTTGCCAGCAAACCCGAAGTGGTACTGTTGGACGAACCGACCTCCGCCCTCGACCCGATTTCAACCGCCCATATCGAAGAACTGGTTACCGAACTGAAAAACGATTACACCATCGCCATTGTTACCCATAATATGCAGCAGGCCGCACGGGTATCGGATTTCACCGCTTATATGTATCTGGGCGAACTGATCGAAGTCGGCGATACCAAACAAGTTTTCACTAAGCCGCAACGCAAAGAAACCGAAGACTACATCACGGGCAAATTCGGTTGATATTACTATTTTGACACCGCATATCGTCTATGCCGTCTGAAAATTTCAGACGGCATTTTTTGATTGTGCCTATTGCCAAAATCAAACATATCAAGCTTATAAACTCCCGCCTTCTTTTTATTTTCGGCTGTGGCATATTAAAATGCTAAAATCACCGTTTTGCCCGAAATACCAACTGTGGCCGGCATCTTTGCATACACCCGCGATCACAAAACACAACCAGCCAATCTTTCAGACGGCATACTTACCGGTATTTTTAGGGTTGCTTGCCTCTACAATCAAAATATTAGGCCGTGCAAATTAAGACTTTGCGATACCATACCCGTATTGCTTGATATTGTTTTATCTGTGAAATAGACACATGCCGTCTGAAAAAACTATCCGATATGTATAAAATCATTCCCATCATCCATATACTTTCCAAGCTCGGCGTTTTGTTTTCTTTTATGTTGCTGATACCGACATTCGTATCCTATCTGTATCTGGATGATGCCTTGTCTTCTTTCGGTTATACCGCACTGGTAACCATCACCGTTTCCACTACCACCTGGCTGCTGACTTTGCAACATAACCGCGAATTGCGTCCGCGCGACGGCTTTACTTTGGTCTTTATGTTGTGGGTAGGGTTTGCAGTGATTGCGGCTATGCCCTTTTATCTTTATTTTCCGCATCTGAGTTTCACCGACTCTTTTTTTGAAGCCATGTCGGGGCTGACAACTACAGGTGCGACGGTAATGACCAGCTTGGATACGCTGGCTCCCTCCATCAATTTTTGGCGGCATATGCTCAATTGGCTGGGCGGCATGGGCATTATCGTATTAGCCGTCGCCATTCTGCCCATGCTCGGTGTCGGTGGTACGCAACTTTTCAAAGCGGAAATTCCAGGCATCGACAAAGACAGCAAAATGGCACCGAGAATCTCCCAAACCGCCAAAAAACTATGGATGCTGTATGCCGTGTTTACAATTGCCGCGTTATTAGGGTTGCACTGGGCCGGCATGAGCTGGTTCGATGCCGTGTGCCATGCGATGGCGGCCGTTTCCCTCGGCGGTTTTTCCACCCACGACAACAGTATCGCCTATTTCAATTCTGTAGCCGTAGAAGCCGTATTAGTCGCCGCCACCATATTCGGCGCGATCAGTTTCGCCAGCCATTTCACCGTATTGCGCGAACGCTCGCCGATGCCTTATTGGCGCGACGAAGAATGCCGCACCATGCTCGGTGTGTTACTGGTCAGTATTATCGTGATGAGCGCCTACCTATGGCAAAACCAATTTTATTCTTCTTTTGAAGAAGCATTGCGCTTTGTCGGCTTCAATTTTGTTTCCATCGGATTGGCCAGCGGTTTTGCCAATACCGATTTCAACCAGTGGCCGCTACTGGTTTCATTATGGATGTTTTTCTTAGCCAACGTACTGGCCAGTTCCGGCTCGACCGGCGGCGGCATCAAAAACGTACGGGCACTGGTGTTGGCAAAGTTCAGCTTGCGCGAAATCACTTTCCTGCTGCATCCGCGCGCAGTATCCAACGTTAAAGTAAACGGGCGCAGTATCCCCGAACGCACCGCCCTGACCATTTTGGCCTTCATTTTCATTTACTTCATGACCATCGTTTTATTCACCTTTCTAATGATGGCTTCAGGCTTGGATTTTATGTCCGCTTTTACGGCTATGGTCGCGTGCATTACCAACGCCGGCCCTGGTTTGGGCAGTATCGGCCCGGCTTCCAACTATGCCGGCTTAAACGATATACAAAAATGGTTGTGCGCCGTCGTGATGATGCTAGGACGATTAGAAATTTTCACCGTCCTGATTCTTTTCACGCCCGCTTATTGGAAAAAATAAAAAGATACCGCCTGGGCGGCTGCATAATGTAAATCTTTGTAGCAGACGGCAAAACCTCCCGGCAAATCGCTTAGAATCGGGGCTTGGGTCTTCTTTGATGCGACCGGCCCTCTCAGCCCGTTTACAAACGGCCTCCTGTTTTTTATAAGCTGCCGGCCGCACCATATCCCTCAATTCAAAACACAATACAAAAACGACAAAGGCCATAAAATGACCGTATCACGCCATTTCAAACTCACGCTAATGACTTCTGCCGTGTTGGTTCTGGCAGCCTGCTCTTCACCGGAACAACCGCTGGAGCCGATTAACCGCGGCGAACATGCAAGCGGCGGCATTTCCCTTCCGCGTACCCAAGCTACCGAATCACCCTCAAAAATATTGAGTGATTACAGCCTTTACCGTAGCACGCTTGACGCTATCAAGCGCGATGACGATATTCTGCCCGCACAGTTTTTAAGCCAAATAGGCGATAGTGCCATGGCTGAAAACGTACGCAACGAATGGCTGAAAAGTTTGGGCAAACGCGGCCAGTGGTCGCAGTTTGACCAACAATACGCCCGATTGGAAGCAGACGGCCGCTCTCAAGAAGTAGAGTGCTATGCCGCCTACCGCAGCGGCCAATATGGCAAGTTGGCTGCCGATTTGGTGAAGGAGTTGGGCCGTTTGCCGCAAGGCTGTACCACATTAATAGAAACCGCAGCAGCATCCGGGAACCTAAACCAAGCAGACGCTTGGCGTCGCGTACGCGGTTTAATCAGCAACAACCAGCTTACTGATGCGCGTAATCTTGCCGCTGCTCTAGGCAGCCCCGTTGATGCCAGCGGCGTAGGCGCTCAAGAATACAGTCTTAATACCATCATCGGCCGCAACGCAAAATCCACACCCGATGCAGCCAACCGCCTGCAAGCGCAAAGCGGCGCCTACACCCGCGAACAATCAGGATTCGCTTGGGGTGTGTTAGGGCATGCCCAAGCACTCAGCCAAAACATGGAAACCGCACTGAGCTACTATAGCCAAGCCGACCGCTCACAACTTTCCGAAGACCAGTTCGAGTGGTATGCCCGTGCCGCTCTGCGTTTGCAACGTTGGAACGAATTGGCCGATATTATCCAAAGCATGCCGGCTTCTTTAAAAAGCAAGCCCGACTGGCAATATTGGCTAGGACGCGCTTATGCTGCCCGCGGCGATCAAAACCGTGCCCGCAACCTGTATGAGCAAGCAGCAAAAAGCGGCCGTAATTTCTATGCGGTACTGGCCACCGAAGAACTCGGCCACCGCATCAATACCCGCAACAATGTCGGCGAAGCATCCAAGCGCGATATTGATGCTTTGGCACGCAACGGTACTGTCGACCGCGCACTCACCCTGTTCCGCGCCAGCCAAAATAGCGGTGATTGGACCATGCGCCGCCAAGCACAAGCGGAATGGCGTTATGCTACCCGCGGAGTAAATGAAGATACCTTATTAGCCGCTGCCCAATTGGCACACGATAATGAGTTTTACGAAATGGCGATTAATAGCGCCGAACGCACTGACCACAAGCTGAATTACAACTTGCGCTACATTTCTCCCTTCCGCAGCATCACCGAACCTTACGCTTTGCAGGCCGGCGTTGACCCGGCATGGGTATATGGCTTAATCCGCCAAGAAAGCCGCTTTATGATCGGAGCGCGCTCCAACGTGGGTGCTACCGGGCTCATGCAGGTTATGCCGGCTACCGCACGTGAAATTGCGTCGAAAATCGGAATCAGTGCGGACGAGTTGCACACTATGGACGGTAATATCCGCATGGGCACTTGGTATCTCGGCGATGCCAAACGCCGCCTCAGCAATGATGAAGTGATGGCCACCGCAGGTTACAACGCCGGCCCGGCACGCGCGCGCCGCTGGCAGGCTTCCGTACCGTTGGAAGGTGCCATTTATGCCGAAACAATTCCTTTCAACGAAACCCGCGACTATGTGAAAAAAGTCATGACCAACGCCACTTATTACGCTTCGTTGTTCAATGAGCCCCAAACCTCACTAAAGCAGCGCATGGGTACCGTGCCGGCCCGTTAATCAACAAAAAAGCTTTTTCCGATTGTTGATAACGCCCGCATCTTTTGATAAAGGCCGTCTGAAACTTTCAGACGGCCTTTGGCATTACATTAATAGAATATCAGCGGTACGATACTGTATATGGTTCGCTTATTTCATCTGGCGCGGCTTTTCAGGACTATCGTTTCTGATACGCACATATGTGGCGAAACGCGGCATGCCTGTTTTGGTAAACCCCCGATAACGGTAAGTAACCAAACTGCCGACAGGAGGCGGATTCTGGCGGTCTGCATCTTTAAAGCCGCTACCGATTCTAAATTCGCCAAGATGGTTTTTGCAGCCAAGGGCGCCCAACATCCCCGCATATTTGCCTCGACCTTCATGATGACGGGTAACGGTACATTCCGCATCATATGCGGATTTTAGTTTGAGTAGGTTACTGCTGCGCCCGCCTTGGTAAGGTAGATTAGGATTTCGCAGCATCACACCTTCACCGCCAAGCGATTCGACTTCTTTTAAATAGCCTTGGGCATGGGCGTTATTGCGAACAGGAATTTGACGGATTACTACAATCGGTGCCTTCGGGTTTCGATCAAGCCAACGTTGCAGCACTGCCAGCCGCTGATAAAGATTACCCTCCGCTTTGGGTACATCAAATACATGAAGTTTGATATCGTGCCAATCTGCATGTGCGGAGCGCACGGTCGCCGAAATCTGCTCAAAACGCCCGCGGCCGCTATAAAGTTCGCCATCCAGCGGATAAGGAGGAAAATAACGGGTAAAACCTGTCGGCGGCGAAAAAGAATAACCTCCCCGGCTGATAAGACGTTTGCCATCCCAATAAGCACGTACGCCGTCAAGCTTTTCACTCATTGCCCAACCTTGTACATTCTGCCCTTTGAATTCTTGTGCCAACAGCAAATTGGGGGAAGCTCCCAAGGGAAAACAGATGAAAGCCAAAGCATAAGCAGGTAAGATATAACGCACTATTTATCCCCTTAAATAATAATATAAGTAATTATTCTAATATAAACCAATTGAAAATGTAATATGCATAATCGATTGGAATTATCTCATCGGTCTAAAACACAAAAGGCCGTCTGAAAATATAAGAATTTAAAGGAATCAACACTATGTCGTTACAGATAGAAATCATGCCGGTTACCCCATTCAGGCAAAATTGCTGTTTGATTTGGGATGATGAAACCAAAGAGGCGGTATTAACCGACGTTGGCGGAGACGTACCGTTCATACGGGAAGAAATTGCCAAGCGCGGATTGGATTTACGTGCGATTTGGCTAACCCACGGACATCTTGACCATGCGGGCGGTGTAGTGGCTTTTTTGCAAGAACATGAAGTACCGGTACTGGGGCCGCATCAAGACGATTTGTTTTTGTTGGAACAACTGCCCCAACGCACGGCCGAATTCGGCTTTCCTGTTTCTCCTGCATTCACTCCGACACGCTGGCTGACAGAAAATGAAACTTTAGAAATAGGCCGATACCGTTTCACAGTATTGCATATTCCCGGCCATACGCCCGGCCATGTTGTTTTTTATTGTGAACAAATAAATCTGCTGATAGCAGGAGACGTGTTGTTTTATGAAAGCATAGGCAGAACCGATTTTCCCCGCGGCAACCATACGGATCTCATTACCAATATCCGTGAAAAACTATTTGTCTTACCGGAAAACACCAACGTCATTCCCGGACACGGAAGAACAACCACTATCGGACATGAAAAACGACACAATCCGTATTTATAAGTATGCAAACTGTAAAAAAAATTTAAGTTTACCTTTCATCTACTATACAGCCGATGCACTGATATAGTATGCAAGTTGTACATGTGTGTACAAAGCCTGCCAAAGCAGGCTGTTTGAAAATAGTAAAAAAATAATTTAAGGAGCAAGTATGTCTCTCGATTTGGGTAATTTGTTGCAAAGCCAATTAGGTAATGTATTAAGTCAATTTTTAGGCAACAACGGCGAAGCCGCCGACAGCAGCAGCAAAGCCGCAAGCTTAGCGATTCCCGCCATCGTAGCCGGTTTGATTAAAAATATCAGTGGCAACCCTTCCAATGCCTCCGGCTTGTTCGACCTGATTAAAGGCGATGCCGGCAAACAACTCACCGGAGCAGTTTCCCAAGCAGCCGAGGGTAGTAATCTCGGTTCACTGATTGACTTGGGCAAAAGCCTGCTACCCAACCTTTTAGGCGGCAATGCAGCCGATGTGGCAGATCAGATTTCTCAAGAAAGCGGCGTATCAAAAGCCTCTGCAGGCTCGCTTCTTTCTTTGGCACTACCTTTGGTATTATCCGCACTACGCGGCCACGTTCAAACCAATAGTTTAAATTCAAACCAGATTTTAGGCTTGTTCGGCCAGCAGCAAGGCTGGTTATCTCAAGCATTAAGTAGCAACATGCTGTCTGCTTTGGGAATCAGCAGCCTGAGCGGTTTGTTCGGCGGCTTATCCAATATGGCTGGGAGCTTGGGCGGCATCAGTGCTGCAACCACTACGGCTGCGGCTAAAAGTTCCGGTATCGGCAAATGGATTATCTTGGGTATAGCAGCAATTTTAGCTGCATTTGCCTTAAAAAATTGCAGTGCCAATAACGAACAGCCTTCCGCACCGACAACTCTGCCCGCAGCCTCTGAAGCAGTTGCTTCAAGCGCATCAGAAGCTCCTGCCGCTTCTGAGCCGGCTGTTGCATCAGAGCCCGTTACCGCTGCTCCTATTGCTGACCATGCCCGCGTTACTTATGAAGAAGGCGTAGCTAAGTTCTTCTTTGCTACCGGCAAAACTGATATCGCAGAAGGGGCCGAAACCATCGTAGCTGATGTTATCAATGCCGGTAAAGAAGGTAAAAAACTGGTTATTAGTGGCTTTGCCGATAGCACTGGTGATGCCGCCGCTAATGAAGAATTGTCGAAAAACCGTGCCGCTGCAGTTAAAGCTTTCTTTGAAGCCCAAGGTGTAAGTGCCGATAAGATTGAGCTGCGTAAACCTGAAAATACAACCGGTGCGATTGGCAATGATGTAGAAGGCCGTCGCGTAGAGGTAACGGTAGAAGGTTAATAAAAAAGTCTGAAAAAACCGACTGCATATATGCAGTCGGTTTTTTTATTTATTTTTGATAAGGTTTTTTAAACAACAGACTAGGGCGGCAGGCGTAAAAAATGAATTCGATATCTCGGCTGTTAACCTCATCAAAAAACCACATCATCCGCCAAATCCGGTTTTCAAACTTATTTTTAATTTTAGCTTGAACAACTCACACAAATTCCACCGGCCCAATCCGGCGGCAACTCGGCAAAATCGGCAAATTCTTTTTGCTCAGTGAACGGATGGCGCATGCAACGGTATAACCGTTCGATTTCACGAAAATCACCATTTTTTGCCTGCACTATCGCCTGCTCCAATAAATAATTCCGCAATACATACAATGGATTCACAGCATCCATTTGCACTTTACGCACTTTCGGATCACTGTTTTCCGCACGCAACCGCCCCCGATAACGCCCTATCCAAGCAATAAACGATTCGGTCGGGCCGTGAAACAACTCCATTAACCCGGCCGGCAACGGTTCTCCATGCACATTGCCTACATCTGCCAAACGGCGGAAATAAAGTGTGAAATCAACTTTACGGCTCTGTAAGGCATCAAACATATCCGATACCAGCTCTTCATCACCTTTTTGCTCTGTTTGCAAGCCGAGTTTAGCGCGCATTCTCTTCAAATAAGCGGCACGGTATATATCGGGGAAATGTTCCAGTTCGTCTATCAATGCACTTTCCGAAACCAACGGTAACAGGCATGAAGCCAAACGCGACAAGTTCCAATGTACTACATAAGGCTGCTCGTTGTAGGCGTAACGCCCGCTATGATCGGAATGGTTGCAGATATGACGACGGTCATAAGCATCTAAAAAGCCAAACGGCCCGTAATCAATAGTCAACCCTAAAGCCGACATATTATCGGTATTCAATACGCCATGACAAAACCCCACACTTTGCCAAGCTGCTACCAATTCAGCGGTTCGACGGCTGATTATTTGGAACAAGGCGAAATAAGGATTATCTGCTTCACGGCATTCCGGGAAGTGGTTATCAATCAGAAAATCAGCCAAAGGTTGCAGGTTTTCATGGCGGCCGCTGTGATACATATATTCGAAATGACCGAAGCGGATAAAACTGGGAGCCACACGCGTCACCACGGCTGCGGTTTCCTCCTCTTCACGGTACACGGGGTCGGGGCTGCCAATGAGTGCAAGAGCGCGCGTTGTGGGAATACCCAAACCGTGCATGGCTTCGGAACACAAATATTCACGGATTGACGACCGTAAAACCGCCCTACCGTCTGCAAAGCGGGAATATGGTGTTCTCCCGGCACCCTTAAGCTGCCACTCCCAACGTTTGCCGCTCCCATCTATCCAGTCGCCCAGCAACATGGCGCGGCCGTCTCCCAATTGACGCACATAAACACCAAACTGGTGGCCGCTGTATACAGAAGCCAAAGGAACTGGCCGGTAAACATCCGCACTACCGCTTAAATATGCCAACATGCCGTCTGAAAACATTTCGGACGGCATGTTGATTTCCTCTGTCAAGTCCTCATTACGGGCAATCCAATAGGGCGAGGTCAACGGTTCGGAGCGGACACGGGTATAGAAACCCGAAGGCAAGCGGGCAAACTCAGGTTCTTGTAAAAACGGCATATGGGAAAGCATATGGTTTCCTGTGCGCAAATATCACCGGTAAAAGACAGCAAAATGCAGCCCCAATCCAAGCGAAGTGATCATAAATAGGTATGCTCATCAGCTTAGCACAACTTACTGCCGCCTGCCGAAAAAACAGGCAAATTATCCGAACCACTAAAACAAGAGTTTGATGCAAATATAGCGAACTCTTTTATGCCCTCCCCAACACCATGGCATCACCGTAGCTAAAAAAGCGGTACTCCTGCTCAATCGCATGGCGATACACATTACGGATATGCTCCGTTCCTGAAAATGCACTCACCAACATCAATAAGGTCGACTTAGGAAGATGAAAATTGGTTACCAAACAATCTACGACATTAAAACGGTAACCGGGCGTGATAAAAATATCGGTATCGCCCCGCCCGGCCTGTAAACAGCCTGTCGCTCTGGCGGCAGATTCAAGGGCACGCATAGAAGTCGTTCCTACCGCCCACACCCTCTTTCCTGCCGCTTTGGCAGCCTCTATCGCAGCCACCGTTTCAGACGGCACTTCAAACCACTCGCTGTGCATTTTATGTTCGGCTATGTTTTCGACCCGAACCGGCTGAAATGTACCCGCCCCGACATGCAGCGTAACTTCTCCAATATTCACGCCTTTGTTCTTCAATCCATCTAATAAAGCCTCAGTAAAATGCAGGCCTGCAGTCGGTGCGGCAACCGCACCCTGATATTTGGCATAAACCGTTTGATAACGGCTGTCGTCATTATCATCGGCTGCCCGCTCAATATAGGGAGGTAGCGGCAAACGGCCGTTTTTCTCCAAAAGCTCGTAAATATCTGCATCACCATCAAAGCGCAAACAAAACAATTCTCCCTCTCGAGCCAGCATAGTGGCGGTAATTCCACCTTCAAACTGCAACTCCGTACCCGGCTTAGGCGATTTTGAAGAGCGGATATGGGCCAAAGCCGTGTGCCCGTCTATCACCCGCTCAACCAGAGCCTCGATTTTACCGCCGCTGGCTTTTTGCCCGAACAGACGCGCTTTCATCACCTTGGTGTTATTAAATACCAAAACATCCCCAGCCGATACCAAAGATGCCAGATCTGCAAAACGCAAGTCTCTCAGAGGTTGCCCGGGAAAAGCCTTCAACAAGCGGCTGCTGCCGCGCACCTCCGGCGGATGCTGGGCAATCAGGGCATCGGGCAAATCGAAGTCGAAATCATTGATATGCATGGGTGAACCGTTTTATCAGAAAATAAAGTGGATAATTATAGCGGAATTTAAACAATACACCGAATCACTACATTTATCCCAACCGACAACCGCATAGCCGCCAAAAGCCTTTAGAATAAAAGCTCTTAACGTTTCCGTCATATTTTACACACTCTCGACAACCGTCATTTTATCGACCAAAACTCCCTTTTTTTGACAATTTACTGGACATTTAACGGTAAGTTAGCGAAAATGCCGCATCAGAATACACATAAAAACTCATCTGCTACTCAGAGGATTTCTTAAAAGCACTCCGCTCGGACAGCCAAGCTGCCGCCCACGGACCTGCTATATATCACGACCCAAGCGCCCAGACGCTTCCGTCTTTTTCAAAGGATCACAACATGGACTTACGCAAACTGAAAAAACTGATCGATTTGGTGGAAGAATCAGGTATTGCCGAAATCGAAGTTACCGAAGGTGAAGAAAAAGTACGCATCACCCGCTCTTTAGCCGCCCAGCAGCCCGTTTACGCTGCTCCTGCACCGGTACAAGCCGCTTCGGTAGCAGTTTCGGCTCCTGCCGCCCCCGCCGCGACTGCCTCATCAGCTGCTCCTGCCGCCGATTTGAGTGCAGCACAAAAATCACCGATGGTCGGCACTTTCTATCGCGCTCCAAGCCCAACGTCACCCGCTTTTGTTGAAGTAGGACAAAGTGTGAAAGCCGGCGACACCTTGTGCATCATCGAAGCCATGAAACTGATGAACGAAATCGAAGCCGAAAAATCCGGCGTTATCAAAGAAATTTTGGTGGAAAACGGTCAACCCGTGGAATACGGCGAACCGCTGTTCATCATCGAATAACCGCCTTTCAGACGGCCTATGCCCGGAATAATCCGTACATTGAAAGGCCGTCTGAAAAACCGTTCGGAACCTTTTCTGAAAAGAAACCGCTATGTTGAAAAAAGTTTTGATTGCCAACCGTGGCGAAATCGCCTTACGCGTATTGCGTGCGTGCCGCGAGATGGGCATCGCCACCGTGGCCGTGCATTCCGAAGCCGATAAAGACAGCCTGCATGTCAAACTGGCCGATGAATCAGTATGTATCGGCCCTGCACCCTCACCGCAAAGCTATCTGAATATTCCCGCTCTGATTTCCGCCGCAGAAGTTACCGGCGCGGATGCCATCCACCCGGGTTATGGCTTTTTGGCTGAGAATGCCAGCTTTGCCGAACAAGTTGAAGAATCCGGCTTTGTCTTCATCGGCCCCCGTGCCGACACCATTCGTTTGATGGGCGATAAAGTTTCGGCCAAACATGCCATGATTGAAGCCGGCGTGCCTTGCGTCCCCGGTTCGGATGGTGCTTTGCCCGACAACGATGCAGAAATCCTAAAAATCGCTGATAAAGTCGGCTTTCCCGTCATTATCAAAGCCTCGGGCGGCGGTGGCGGCCGCGGTATGCGTGTTGTCGAAAAGAAAGAAGACCTGCTCAAATCGGTTGAGATGACAAAAACCGAGGCCGGTGCCGCATTCGGTAACCCCATGGTTTATATGGAACGCTACCTACAAAAGCCCCGCCACGTTGAAATTCAAGTGCTGGCCGACGAACACGGCAATGCCATCTATTTGGGTGAGCGTGACTGCTCAATGCAACGCCGCCACCAAAAAGTAATCGAAGAAGCTCCTGCTCCGGGTATCACCCAAGCAGAACGCGAAAAAATCGGCGAAGCCTGCGTAGCCGCTTGTAAGCGCATCGGCTACCGCGGTGCGGGTACTTTCGAATTTCTGTATGAAGACGGCGAGTTTTTCTTTATCGAGATGAATACCCGCGTACAGGTAGAGCATCCGGTAACCGAGCTAATCAGCGGCGTAGACATTGTGCAAGAGCAAATCCGCGTTGCCAGCGGCCTGCCCCTACAATACACGCAAAGCGACATCGTATTGGAAGGTCATGCTTTCGAATGCCGTATTAATGCCGAAGATCCCTATAACTTCATCCCGAGCCCTGGCTTAATCGAAAGCTGCCATCTGCCCGGCGGCCTTGGTGTCCGTGTTGACAGTCATATCTATCAAGGCTACCGTATCCCGCCGAATTATGACAGCCTAATTGGAAAGATCTGTGTACATGGCAAAACCCGTGGGCAAGCAATGGCTAAAATGCGTGTTGCTATGGCGGAACTGGCCATTACGGGCATTAAAACCAATGCAGCCTTACATCGTGATCTTTTTGCCGATCCCGGCTTTCAAAAAGGCGGTGTAAGCATCCACTATTTGGAAAAATGGTTGGAAGCGCGTGCAGCGAAACTTGCTGAAAAAGCATAAACTTTTTTAACATCGATAATAAATGCCGTCTGAATTTTATTTCAGACGGCATTTCCATATACAGAAGTAGGTTCGTCAAGCGGCAGCCCACAAAGCAAGCAGCAGGATAAAATCAACACGAATCAAACCTGCACCAATTCAATCAAACCTTCAAGATATTGGAACTATATCCGGCGACTCTTCCACCATGCACCCCATACCAGCAGCAACACAAAAGCAAAATACAATATGCTCCATACCGGTAACGGAACACCTAAAAAGTAATCAGGTACGGCACAATCTCCAAAACCACGTACAACCGGTTCCCAAATATCGAATAAAGGCCAATCACGTAAACGGAACGTCCACGGTGCACCGCAAGCAGGAGCAGTACCCGGCGGGAGGCTTTGCAGCCACATCTGATAAACAGCTACACCAGCCCCATATACCGCCGGAATACTTACAAATAATGCACTCAATGTACGCGCCATCGGTTTGCGTTGTGCAGAACAGGCCGCCAATAAAGTAACTATGCCGACAGCCAGCACAGATACGCGCTGCAAAATGCATAGTACACACGGATTCAAGCCGAGTACATATTGGGAAAAAAATGATCCTACAGCCGTTAACAACGAAAGTAAAACGATCCCCCAAAGGGTTTTACGAAATATATTCATAGGAACTCAAAGCAAAATAGATAATATCTGATCAAACAAAAGCCATCTGAAATGATACGAATAAGAATTCTTTCCAGTATAAATCGGTTAACGATATCCAAGCTAGCGATTTTACAGCAACATACAACTACCTTGCCTACTGCCAACCACCCCACTTTTACCCGAGCGATATAAAACAGAAAAACCACACATTATCAAATCCCTATAGAAATTGTTGACACTTCTCGGAAAACTCGGCATAAAACCGCTATAATAGCGCGGCTCATTTACTTAACTTCACGAATGTTATCATGGAAAACCCAAATACCAGTCTTCTTGAGAAATGGTTCAAGATAAAGGCAAACGGCAGCACCGTACGCACGGAACTGCTTGCCGGTTTAACCACATTCTTGACCATGTGCTACATCATCATCATCAACCCTCTAATTTTATCGGATGCGGGTATGGATATGGGTGCGGTATTCGTTGCCACCTGTATTGCCTCTGCCATCGGCTGTTTTGTGATGGGCGGCCTGGCCAACTATCCGATTGCATTGGCACCCGGCATGGGCTTGAATGCTTATTTCACCTACGCCGTCGTAAAAGGTATGGGAGTACCTTGGCAAATCGCCCTAGGAGCCGTTTTCGTATCCGGTATCATTTTTATTTTCTTCAGTCTGTTTAAGATCCGCGAAGCCTTGGTAAATGCTTTACCAATGTCGCTGAAAATGTCTATCGCTGCCGGTATCGGCCTCTTTTTGGCATTGATCGCACTAAAAAGCGCAGGCATTATTGTCGACAACCCTGCCACATTGGTAGGTATGGGCGATATTCATAACCCTGCCGCCCTCTTGGCCATGCTTGGTTTTCTAATGATTATCGTGTTAGAACACTACCGTGTACGCGGCGCTATTATTCTCTCTATTCTCGCCATCACCGCAATCGCTATCTTTTTGGATTTAAGTGAATTCAAAGGTATCATTGGCAGTGTACCCAGTATCGCACCTACTTTCATGCAGATGGATTTCAACGGTTTATTTACCGTCAGCATGCTCAGCGTGATTTTTGTTTTCTTTTTGGTTGACTTGTTCGACAGTACCGGTACTTTAGTAGGTGTTTCCCATCGTGCCGGCTTGTTGAAAGACGGTAAGCTGCCTCGTTTAAAACGAGCTTTGCTGGCTGACTCGACAGCTATTGTTTCCGGCGCCGCACTGGGTACCTCTTCTACTACACCCTATATCGAAAGTGCATCCGGTGTAGCCGCAGGTGGCCGTACGGGGCTAACTGCCATTACCGTTGGCATTCTGATGCTTGCCTGCTTGTGGTTTTCTCCGCTGGCGCAAAGTGTTCCCGCCTTTGCTACCGCACCAGCCTTACTCTATGTAGGCGTACATATGCTGCGCAGTGCTACCGAAATCGATTGGGATGATATGACAGAAGCCGCTCCGGCGTTTCTCACGATCGTATTTATGCCCTTTTCTTACTCGATTGCAGACGGTATCGCCATGGGCTTTATCAGCTATGCAGCCATTAAATTATTGTGCGGACGCGCCAAAGAAGTACCACCGATGGTTTGGATCGTAGCCGTATTATGGGCTGCCAAATTTTGGTTTTTAGGTGCATAACTGTCTTCCCCTAAACATTTTGTGTACTGTTTAGGGGATTGTTCTTTTACTGCTCAATGCATGGTATTCGCACCTAGAAATAAATCAATGCCGTCTGATAAATGTTTCAGACGGCATTGATTTATGTATTAAAAATCATAATGCCCCAATTCCTCAACAAACAATATATCCAATTTGATAAAGGCCGTCTGAAAACAGGCTTATTGTAAGTGACGAATACCGTACAATAGCAAACATGCTTCCAAAATATTCTTTGCTAAAAAATAAAACCGAACCTTCATCTGCAGGTTCGGTTTTATTTTTCTATCTTAGTAAATGACCATCATCAAATATAGCTGTCATTATTTAATGATCTGAGCCAATTCGCCTTTAGCATACTTTTCGGCCATTTTTTCCAATGAAATCGGCTTAATCTTACTGGCCTGTCCTTCACAACCGAAAGCAACATAACGATCAATACACACTTGTTTCATTGCTTCAACCGATTTGGCCAAATACTTACGGGGATCGAATTCCGCAGGGTTTTCAGCCATAAATTTACGGATAGCACCCGTGGAGGCCAACCGCAAATCAGTATCAATATTTACTTTACGAACACCGTGTTTAATGCCTTCTACGATTTCCTCTACCGGAACGCCATAGGTTTCGCCAATCGCACCACCATATTGGTTGATAATTTGCAGCCATTCTTGCGGCACAGAGCTTGAGCCGTGCATTACCAAATGCGTATTAGGCAAACGTTCGTGAATTTCTTTAATACGGTCAATACGCAAAACATCTCCGGTAGGTTTGCGGCTGAATTTATACGCACCATGGCTGGTACCGATAGCGATAGCCAGAGCATCCACACCGGTGTCTTTCACAAATTGCGCCGCTTCTTCCACGCTGGTCAACATTTGGCTGTGATCCAATACGCCTTCAGCACCGATACCGTCTTCTTCACCAGCCTTACCGGTTTCCAAATTGCCGAGTACACCGATTTCACCTTCTACCGACACGCCGCAAGCATGAGAAAACTCAACTACCTTGCGGGTTACTTCAACATTATATTCATAAGATGCCGGTGTTTTTCCATCGCTCTTAAGCGAACCGTCCATCATCACCGAACTGAATCCCAGCTGGATAGAACGTTGACACACATCCGGAGAAGTACCGTGGTCTTGGTGCATAACCACCGGAATATGTGGAAATTCTTCGACTGCCGCCAAAATCAAATGGCGTAAAAAAGGAGCGCCGGCATATTTACGCGCCCCTGCACTAGCCTGAACGATTACCGGAGCATTAACCGCATCTGCCGCTTCCATAATGGCACGCATCTGCTCTAGGTTATTAACATTGAATGCCGGTAAACCGTAATGGTTTTCTGCCGCATGATCCAAAAGTTGGCGCATTGATACAAGTGCCATAATAGAAGCTCCTCAAACTGTAATCAGATGTAATTGAAAACCAGTGGCGATTATAGCAGCTTCTGCCATCTTTTTTGAAGCATATTCACTACAAGGTCATTAACATTGACCAAACGGTTTTATCCCTATTTCCGGCATAATTTTGCCTAAAAACCATCTTTTCAAGATAATTAGAGCCATAAATAAAAACTTTATGGATACCAAGGTTGAGGATTTTCTTTCTTCAGCACCACTTTGATATTAAAAAAGCCGTCTGAATTTTCAGACGGCCCTTTGGCAATACCAATGTATTCCATCAATCTGTAATATTACCCGTACTACTTTTTAGGCAACTGTACCACGACCGTACCGGCCACATAATCCTGCAAAGTACGGCGGTCTTTGTCTTTATTAAACAACATCACAAAACAAGCTACGGACGCGGCAAAAGAAATCAGGTTGCCCACACTCTCGGCTTCTCCCATGTCGGCACCTAACACCAAAACAATTAAAAACGCAAGAACCAGCGCAACTACAGCCAGCAAAAGATTGTAGACTACTTCACGCATCAAAACCGTACCGATAAAACCGGGATTACTGCCGTCTTTTTTTAATACGCGAATATTCATTACCCGCTTGCCCAATGACTGACCATGTTTGCTCATCATCCAAAGCTGCCAGACACCATAGATAAGCAATATAGCAAAACCTCCCAAAACACCGGGACTCAACCAATTAATATCTACATTTTCCGTAGCATTCCAATCATTGGTCATCAAAGGCCACAAAACAAAAAATAATAATGGCAAATAAGCCACGATAGAAAACAACAAATTCAATAAATAAGCGGCAATACGGCTACCTGGCGAAGCAATAACAACTTCAACCTCATCACTATGCCACATAGTGTTTGATTGCATATCCATATTCATTGTTACCCCCACATACAATTAAAATATAAAAAATATACCCATATGATTTACAACATTTTATTATCAATAGCAATAAATCACTTTACATTTTACCCTATAGGGTTAAAAATCTTTCCTTAATATCGTATTATTCTATCATCAAATCTTTTTTCAGGAGAAAATACATGAAAGTAGGTTTCGTAGGCTGGCGCGGCATGGTAGGTTCCGTGCTGATGCAGCGTATGCAAGAAGAAAATGACTTCGCCCATATTCCCGAGGCCGTATTCTTTACCACTTCAAATGTCGGCGGCGATGCTCCCGACTTTGGACAAACAGAGAAAAAACTCCTTGATGCCAACAATATTTCCGAACTGGCTAAAATGGATATTATCGTAACCTGCCAAGGCGGCGATTACACTAAATCTGTTTTCCAACCCCTACGTGATAGCGGCTGGCAAGGTTATTGGATTGATGCCGCATCATCATTACGAATGAATGACGATGCAGTGATTATTCTCGACCCTGTCAACCGCAACGTCATTGACGAAGCATTGAAAAATGGTGTGAAAAACTATATCGGCGGCAATTGTACCGTTTCCCTGATGCTGATGGCTTTAGGCGGGCTCTTCCAAAACGATTTGGTAGAATGGGCTACCAGCATGACTTATCAAGCCGCATCCGGAGCCGGCGCTAAAAACATGCGCGAGCTGATTGAAGGCATGGGCGCGATTAACAGCGAAGTATCTAAAGAGCTGGCTGACCCCGGCAGCACCATCCTTAATATCGACCGAAAAGTCAGCGACTTTTTGCGTAGCGAAAATTATCCGAAAACCAATTTCGGCGTACCTCTGGCCGGCAGCCTGATTCCTTGGATTGATGCGGATTTAGGCAATGGCCAATCTAAGGAAGAATGGAAAGGCGGTGTAGAAACCAACAAAATCCTTGGCCGCAGTACCAATCCTATAGTGATTGACGGGTTATGCGTCCGCGTTGGTGCCATGCGTTGCCACAGCCAAGCCATCACTTTAAAATTGAAAAAAGATTTGCCGGTTGAAGAAATCGAAAAACTGCTTGCTTCGGCCAATGACTGGGTAAAAGTCATCCCCAACCAAAAAGAAGCCAGCATGAATGAACTTACCCCTGCAAAAGTAACCGGTACTTTGAGCGTTCCGGTAGGCCGTATCCGAAAAATGGGAATGGGCGGTGAATATATCAGCGCATTTACCGTAGGCGATCAATTGCTGTGGGGTGCTGCAGAACCTCTCCGCCGCATGTTACGAATCGTATTGGGTAATTTAAACTAAAATCAACCTCTCAAATAAGAGGCCGTCTGAAAAGCAACGGGCATCTAACCGTTGCTTTTTTATTTTCCCCACATAAAACTTTTGCTATGTAAAACAAAAAGCCCGTAATTATTCTATTACGGGCCTTTTTACTGGAACCAATTGATTTAGATTTAATCGGCTTGTCGGCGTAATACGGCTGGAATTTCAAAATCATCCAATACAGACTGATTTGAAAAGTCCGATGCAGCCAGATTCATACTACGCGCCTTGCGGCCGGAAACAATCACGCTGTCAATATTGGGGAAACCATCGTCCGTACCGGTTGCGTGCTGGTTTTTCACCATGCGCAAATTATTGGTATTGGAAGCAGACTGGTGTTCTTTCAAACCGGTAGCGATAATGGTAACTCGAATATCGCCTTCTTCCATTGCTTCATCTTCAGCAGTACCATATTTACGCTCTGCTTCGGGGTGGGCGTATTCATCGACCACCTGCATAATTTCACGATACTCAGACATTTTCAAACAGCCCGGAGCGGTCGTAATATTCACCAACACACCACGTGCGCCGTCGAGAGTCACATCATCCAACAACGGGCTGGAAATGGCTTGCTCCGTTGCCAAACGTGCACGGTCAATGCCTTGTGCAAAACCCGATCCCATCATAGCCATACCCATAATGCTCATCACGTTTTTCACGTCGGCAAAGTCAAGGTTGATGAAGCCCGGGCGGGTTACCACCTCGGAAATACCGGCAACCGCATCACGTAATACGTTATCGGCCGCACGGAATGCTTCACGCACAGTAACATCCTCACCCAAAGCAGTCATAAGCTTATCGTTCGGAATCACAATCAGTGAATCCACTTGGCTCTTAAGATGGTCCAAACCCTCTTGGGCGATATTGATGCGCTTGCCTTCATGGCCGAAAGGACGGGTTACTACCGCCACAGTCAAAATACCCAGTTCTTTGGCAATTTCCGCAACAATCGGTGCCGCACCGGTACCGGTACCGCCGCCCATACCAGTAGTGATAAACAACATATTGGCACCGCGAATGGCATCAGCAATCGCTTCACGGTCTTCTTGGGCTGCCGCACGGCCGATTTCAGGATTGGCACCGGCACCCAAGCCGCGGGTCAAATTTACACCCAACTGGATGCGCTTGGCAGCATTGTTCTTGCCCAACGCTTGGGCATCTGTATTCGCACTGATAAATTCGACACCTTGAACGGTGTTCTCAATCATATTATTGATTGCATTACAACCGCCGCCGCCAATACCGATTACTTTGATGACCGCAGGGCTCGCTGCAGACTCTACTACATCGTAAACCAATTCCATGTTAAAGCTCCTCTGCGCCCTGCTTCAGGACAACATTTCAAACATATATTAATCTCTTTCATTATAGAGGATTTTTTTGTAAAAAAGTAAAAGCTGATTTATTTTTACCTTTTTCCTCGAGCCATTTGATTTCAGACGGCCTATGAAATCCCAGAAATGAAAGATTAAAAGTTATTGCGCAACCATTCTTTGATTTTGACCAACAGGCTTTCACCCGGTTCCTTCACCGCTACGCTACCGCTAACAGTGCTGCCGTAAACATCACCACGTGCTGCTTGAAGCAAGCCGATAGCCGTCGCATAGCGCGGGTTACGGATGCGCTCGGACACCCCGCCCATTTCTTGAGGTACGCCGATACGTGCAGGCAAATTAAACACATCTTCGGCCAAATCAACTATACCGGTCAGCAAAGATGCCCCGCCCGTCAGAACAACACCTGAAGTTAACACCTCTTCAGGGAATCCACTGCGGCGCAACTCATTTAAAGTTAACTCCAGAATTTCCTCTACACGCGGTCCGATAACACTGGCTAGTACACGGCGTGAAATTTGGCGCGGCTGACGGTCTCCTACGCTCGGCACTTCGATCATTTCATCCAAACCATCCATCGTGGCAATTGCTACGCCGTGATGGATTTTTATGTATTCAGCCGCATTGTGCGGGGTGCGGAGCGCCTGAGCCAAATCTTTGGTAATCAAATCACCCGCTACCGGAATCACCGCAGTATGACGGATAGCACCGTTAGTATAAACCGCAATATCGGTTGTGCCGCCGCCGATATCAATCACGCAGACACCCAAATCTTTTTCGTCTTCCGTCAAAACCGCCTGGCCGCTAGCCAGCGGTTGCAACATAATCTGATCCATGTGCAGGCCGCAACGGTTAACGCACTTTTGAATGTTTTGCAATGCGGTAATCGCACCCGTAATGATGTGTACTCTGGTATCCAAGCGTACGCCGCTCATACCGATGGGTTCTTTGACACCGGGTTGGTTATCAATAATATACTCTTGTACAACAGTATGAAGAATATTATGGTCCGGCGGAATATTAACAGCCTTAGCGGTTTCGATAGCACGGTCGATATCGGCTTGGGTTACTTCGCCGTCTTTAATTTTCACTACGCCTTGGGAGTTCAAACTGCGAATATGGTTTCCTGCAATACCCGTAGTAACGCTGTCAACCTTACAGTCTGCCATCAATTCGGCCTCATTCATGGCTTGCTTAATGGCTTGGGCGGTAGCATCGATATTGGTCACCATACCGGCTTTCAGACCGCGTGAAGGCGCCTGTCCCAAGCCAACAATATGGATTTCGTTGTCATCTTGAACTTCACCGATAAGTGCGATAACTTTTGATGTACCGATATCAAGTGCGCTGATATATTTGCCTTTTACCATGATATTCCATTCATTATTTGTTTACTGTTGATCTTCGGCAGCAGTTTCAGACGGCATATCTTCTTCTGCTTCACGCATGCGTACGGCAAAGCCGTCTTTGTAACGCATGTCTACATAATCCAATCTGTTTTGCTGGCTTTTCAGCAAATCCGGCCACAACCGGGCAAAACGCTGCAATCTCTCGTTTTCATTTTCACGTCCCAGACGTATGCTGATACCATTATCCAACACCAACGACCACGCCGAGCGCGCCGTATATTCGAGCTTGGTAATCTTAAGATTTAAGGGAGCCAGCAATGATTTGAAGTGTTGATAATGGGTAACCATATCTTTAGCATGACCGGGCTGCCCGTCAAACTCGGGAAATACTTCATCACTGGGTGCTTTAAAAATATTACCTTCGGAATCTACCAAAGCCGAATCTTTCCAGCGTGCTACGGGCACACGTTCTACTAAGGATATTTCCACCGTATCGGGTATTTTCCGGCGAACCTGTGCCGATGCTATCCATGGTAATTTTTCAAAAGCCTCACGCGCTCCGTTTAAATCGGCTTTCAAAATATTGCCGCGGATATATTGTTGGGCAATAGTCTGCAATTCTTTACCGCCGGTATACTTGAGCTCCCCCTCTATCTTTACTTGCTTAATCGGCAGATAGGGCGAGTTGTAAAGCCACACGCCGCCGGCACCCAACAACATCAGTACGACAAGTGTGAGTAGCCAGCGGGTAATACGCCGCATGGCGCTTGCATTATCCCACATGAGCAGTCTTTAAAATTTCAACACATAAATCGGCAAAGCTCAAGCCGCTTTGAGCCGCTGCTTTCGGCACTAAACTATGGCTGGTCATTCCCGGCAAAGTATTGATTTCTAAAAGATATAACTTTCCATCGGTATCTCTTAGAAAATCCACGCGCCCCCATCCTTGGCCGCCTATCGCATCGAAGGCACGCACGGCCAAATTTCTCATCAGGGTTTCGTCTTTTTCGCTTAAATCAGAAGGGCATTGGTAAACGGTATCGTCACGATTGTATTTGGCTTCATAATCGTAAAATTCGGTAGCCGGAATAATACGGATACTCGGTAATGCGGTACGACCCAATACACCGCAAGTGTATTCCCCGCCGCCGATAAAACGCTCGGCCAAAATTTCGCCATGTAAGTGTTTTACTGATTCATATGCACTTTTGAGAGCACCGGCTTCCTTAACTTTGACAACTCCGATGCTACTACCTTCTACGGCGGGTTTGACAAACAAAGGCAAACCCAGCTCGCTCTCTATGGCTTCGAAATCACTGTCATCATGCAAAACAGCGAACTCAGGTACAGGCAATCCTAATGCCTTCCAAATCAGTTTGGTACGGTATTTGTCCATCCCGATAGATGAAGCGGCAACGCCGCAACCGGTATAAGGCACCCCTAGCGCCTCCAAAACGCCTTGTACCGTACCATCCTCACCGTAGGTACCGTGCAGCGTATTAAAGGCCGTCTGAAAACCCAAGGCTTTCAACTGCATAATATCTTCATGTTTGGGATCAAACGGATGGGCGTCTATTCCTTTGCTTTGCAAGGCTTTGACAATTGCCGCACCACTGTTCAGCGACACTTCGCGCTCAGCCGAAAATCCGCCCATCAATACGGCTACTTTACCGAAATTTTGCATCTATGTTTCTTTCCTGCTGTTTTGCAGACGGCCTCACTGTTGGACAACCGCCTTCTCAATTTTATAACTACCACGACGTTATTTGGTTTGATCTACCAAAGCCTGTGCGGTTTTATTGATACTGCCAGCGCCCATGGTCAGTACGACATCGCCGTCTTGTAGAACATTCAGCAATGTTTGCGGCAACATGTTGAGGTCTTCACAGTAAATCGGTTCCAATTTCCCCAAAACCCGTATGGCCCGCGCCAAGGCACGGCTGTCGGCAGCGACAATCGGCTCTTCGCCCGCCGAATAGACTTCGGTCAATACCAAACTATCAACCGTGCTCAATACGTTTACGAAGTCTTCAAACAAATCACGGGTACGGGTATAGCGGTGCGGTTGGAATACCAGCACCAACCTTTTGTCAGGATAAGCCCCTCTGGCAGCAGCTAAAGTAGCAGCCATTTCAACGGGATGATGACCGTAGTCATCAATAATCAACGCCTGCCCGCCTTTGGGTAAATTAATGTTACCGTAACTTTGGAAGCGGCGGCCTACACCGGCAAAACCGAGCAAACCCTGCTGAATAGCCTCGACCGGCGCACCAACTTCCAAAGCCACACCGATGGCCGCCAAGGCATTTAATACATTATGGCGGCCGGGCATATTCAACACCACTTCAAACGGCTCGATGCCTTCACTGTTCACATGCACGGTAAACCGCATTTGCGCACCGTCGGTGCAGACATCGGTTGCATAAATATCAGCACTGCTATCCAAACCGTAAGTAGCGAAAGGTTTGCTGACATGAGGCAAAATAGCGCGTACATGTTCACTGTCTATACATAAAAATGCCTTACCGTAAAAAGGCATACGATGGATAAAAGTGATGAATGCCTGATGCAACTTATCGACACTATGGTCGTAAGTATCCATATGGTCGGTATCGATATTGGTCACTACCGACATCACGGGGGTCAGGTGTAGGAATGAAGCATCGGATTCATCCGCTTCTGCAACAATGTACTCACCCTTTCCCAAACGGGCATTACTGCCTGCGGCGGTCAGTTTGCCGCCGATAACGAATGTAGGGTCTAATCCTGCAGCAGCCAAAATCGAAGCAGTCAAACTGGTGGTTGTGGTTTTACCGTGTGTACCGGCAATAGCGATACCATCACGAAAACGCATGAGCTCTGCCAACATCAATGCACGTGGAATGACAGGAATTTTGCGTTCGTGAGCCGATACCACTTCAGGATTATCGTTTTTTACCGCAGTAGAAGTGACGACTACATCGGCATTGGCAACATGCTCTGCAGTATGACCGGGGTATACTTGGATACCGAGGCTGCTCAAATGACGGGTTACTGCACTTTGAGCTTGGTCTGAACCTGAAACGTTAAATCCGAGATTATGCAGTACTTCGGCAATACCGCTCATACCTGATCCGCCGATGCCGACAAAATGGATATTTTTTACTCTGTTTTTCATCATACTCTATCTTCTGTGCAGCAAACCGCTGCGTTTTCTTTCTTACTAAACAACAGCCGCTTTTTGTTGTGTTCAGACGGCCTTCAGGTACATATAATCAAACCGTTTATTGTAAAGGCGACCGGTAAGATGCGCCATGCCCGTATATGTAAATTCTTTTCTGTTTCCGAAGTCTTATAATGTAGTTGAAATGGCAATATCAGCCACATCGTCCGCACTATTCGGCAAAGCCAGTGTGCGGGCATTTTCTGCCCATACCAAGCATTTCTCACGGCTCAAACTATCGATTACTTCAGCCAAACCCGCTGCAGTCAGCTGCGATTGGGGCAAAAGTAATCCGGCTTCAGCCTGCACCATAAACCGCGCATTTGCGGTTTGGTGATCATCTACCGCGTGCGGATACGGTACCAATAAAGCGCCGACTCCGGCAGCAGTAAGCTCGGCAATCGTTAGTGCCCCCGAACGGCAGATCACCAAATCGGCATCACGATAGACAGCTACCATATCATCGATGAATTCGACACATTCGGCATCCACACCTAATTTATCATACTCGGCTTGTAAGTTTCCAAGCTTGTTTCGTCCCGACTGATGATACATTTGCGGGCGGCGTTCCTCCGGCAGTAATGCCAAGGCTTGGGGCAGCATTTGATTGAGGATATCGGCACCCAAGCTACCGCCCATCACCAATATTTTCAGACGGCCTTGTCGGCCTGCGAAGCGTTCGGCAGGTGCGGGAAGGTTAGCAATATCGGCACGCACCGGGTTACCAACCAGGCCGTCGGCATTATCAAAAGCTTTAGGAAAAGCATACAATACACGCCGCGCCCAACGTGAAAGCTGCTTATTGGCCATGCCTGCTATAGCGTTTTGCTCGTGAATCACAATCGGAATCCCGGCCAGCTTGGCGGCTACTCCACCGGGAAAGGTAACAAAACCACCAAAACCGATCACTGCATCTACACGGTGTTTTTTTAAAATTTTGGTAGCTGCTTGAACAGTTTTCAACAAGGTAAACGGCAACATCAGCTTACGTTTCCAACCATTACCGCGCACGCCTTTAATCGCCAATGTCTCCAACAGAATATCGTGCTTGGGTACGATATGTGTTTCCATTGCACCTTCGCTACCTAGCCAAACCACATGATGCCCGCGTTCGCGTAAAGCCTCGGCTACGGCCAATGCCGGGAAAATATGCCCGCCCGTGCCGCCGGCCATCAACAGAAAAGTTTTTCCGACCATGTTTTTTACCCTTGTACTTTATAGCCGCGCATTTTCAAGCGGTTTTCATAATCTACCCGCAAAACCAAAGTCATGCTGACAAGCATCACAATCACCGCCGAACCGCCGTATGACATCAACGGCAATGTCAAACCTTTGGTCGGTAGTAATCCGATATTCACACCTATATTAAAAAAACTTTGTATCCCTAACCAGATACCGACACCTTTTGCCACAAATGCACCGAAATACAAATCCAAATCACGCGCCTGCTTTCCTATCGAAAATGCGCGCCATACCAACCAAGCGTAACAGAAAATCAGCACACAAATACCGACCATACCGAATTCTTCGCCGATAACGGCCAAAATAAAATCAGTATGCGCCTCCGGCAAATAAAAGCGCTTTTCCAAGCTCGAACCAAGTCCGACACCGAACCACTCGCCCCGTGCAATTGCCATCAGCGAATGAGTCAGCTGATAACCTTTGCCCAACGGGTCTTCCCATGGATTCAAAAAAGCCGTCACCCTCGCCACACGATAAGGAGCCACCATAATCAAACCGGCCATACTCACCAAACCGGTTCCAACCATCATCGAAAACCATTTCCACGGCAAACCGGCCAAGAACAACAGTCCCAAAGATACTACGGTAACCACCACAACCGAACCGAAGTCCGGTTCCAACAAAATTAAGCCCAAACCCAAACCTACCGGCACACCCGCAAAAATTACTTTACGGAATTGCTTGAGTATTTCCGCCTTACGGGTAAAAAAGCTCGCCAAATAAAGAATAATTGCCAGCTTAAAAATTTCGGTAGGTTGTAAATTAATGGGGCCTAAATGTATCCACCGTTTGGCACCGTTGATTTCCCGTCCTAAAAATAGCACCAGCAACAGCAAAAACAAACTAAATACCAAAATCCACGGTGTCCATTTTTTCCACCTTGCCATGGAAACCTTAGCCGCCATTAAGCTGCACAGCGTACCAAAACCCAAAAAGATGGCTTGGCGCGAGAGATAAAACCATTGGCTGCCGCCGTCATGCTCCGCATAGGCAACAGATGCGGAATAAATCATCAGCAAGCTGAAAGACAGCATCAACACCAGCATCCAAAGTAGGGACTGATCGATTTTATGACCGTTTTTCAGTAATTTCCGGTCGAGTAATTTGGATTCGGTAATCATGTTTTATAGTATCGTGTTTCTATTCAGACGGCCTTGCATTTGGTCAAAAGGCCGTCTGAAAAAAGCTTAGGCCAGCGATTTGAACGCTTCAATGAATACTTGGGCACGGTGTGCGTAGCCTTTAAACATATCAAAGCTCGCACAGGCCGGGCTGAGTAAAACGATATCGCCTTGCTCAGCCAACCCGTAAGCACGGGAAGTAGCTTCTTCCAATGTTTGGCAATGCAATAAAGGCATTCCGCAACCTTGTAAATCGGCTTCGATACGCGGAGCATCCTCACCAATCAACAAAACCGCACGCGCCTTATTTTTCAAAGCATCGCGCAAGGGAGTGAAATCCTGCCCTTTCCCCTGTCCGCCGGCAATTAATACGATAGGACTCTGCAAGCCTTCAATCGCCGCACAAGTAGCGCCGACATTCGTACCTTTACTATCGTCTATAAACATAATACCGTTTTTTTCACCAACTTTTTCAACACGATGGGGTAGTCCTTGAAAGGTTCGGACATGTTGTAACAATTGTTCGCGCGGTAAGCCGATAGCCTCGCACAAGGCCAGAGCCGCAAGTACGTTGGCGGCATTATGCAAGCCCTGTAATGGAATCTCGGCAGACGGTAGCAGATCCTCATCTCCTGCTTTCAGACGGCCTGCATCTACCCAATAATCCGTACGGCATGACAATGAAAACCAACGTACATCGCGCCCTTGCCGGCGCATAGCCCGGCACATCGCATCATCTGCGTTCAATACCTGTACGCCGCTGCCACGGAAAATTTTGTCTTTGGCATGGGCATAGTCAAGCAAATCATCGTAACGGTCGAGATGGTCTTCAGAAATATTCAAAACCACAGCGGCATCCGCATCCAGATGATCGGTGTTTTCCAGTTGGAAACTCGAAAGCTCCAACACCCATACATCAGCGGGGCGGCCTTCGCGCTCCACATACGCTTCCAGCACAGGAGTACCGATATTTCCCGCCACTACCGTATCCAAGCCGCATTTACTGCAAAGATACCCCACCAAGCTGGTAACGGTTGTTTTACCATTACTACCTGTAATAGCGATTACTTTGTCGCTACGCCCTTGCAACAGGCCGGATAAAATTTCCACATCACCCAATACACGCCCGCCCGCTTGTTTGAAAGCATCTATTTCAGGGCGCCGCTCACTAATGCCCGGGCTAAGCGCCAACACATCGAAACCATACGCCAAGGCATCTTTCAAGCTGCCGCTATAACACACTAAGTTGGGAAAACGCGCTTTGAGTTGCGCCTCACGCTCGGCACTCAAATCCGCATCATAAGCAGCCACCCGGGCGCCTGCCGCTTGCAGAAATGCCAACATGGAAACACCTGAGCCGCCCATACCGGCGACCAATACTTTTTTATCTTGCCAATTCATCATTTCTTGCCAATAGTCACGGCCTTTATCAGCGGGCCGTCTGAAAATAGTTACGGACACCGTATGCATGCAAAACCCCAACCAACTCCGGCAATCTTGCACGGACATCGGCTGCCATAGGGGACTGCGGCGGTGCATATTGAGGTTCGTTTTGATTGCGCATCCAATCGCCCAGCACAAACAAATTCAACAACAACGGCTCGGCCAGCTTTTCGGCAACGGCCAGCTCCTCCAAAGCCTGTGCGAAACAAGCTATCCATTCGTTACGCAATCGAAGGGTAACGGCAAAAGGAAAGTGCCGCTGCCGCAAACGCGGATGGCCATACTGCTGCTGATACAGATCGGGACCGCCCAACCAACCGCTTAAAAACTTGAACAAACGATCACGTGCATAATCCAGTGTTTCAGCATGAATATCGCGTAAATCCCGATATTGGGGTTCCAAATCCATCAAGTCGTAGAAGCGTTCGACAATAGCCCCCACACAGGCTTCACCGCCCAATGCTTCATACATACCGCCCTCTGCCATCTGTATTTCCTTTAGCGGATTTTAAGCGTACTCAAACCTACCAACACCAAAATCATAGTAATAATCCAAAAACGCACCACTACTTGGGTTTCTTTCCAACCCTTTTGCTCATAGTGGTGATGGATCGGCGCCATCAGGAAAATACGTTTTTTACGGGTTTTATACGACCCCACCTGCAGCATGACCGACAACGCTTCTACCACAAACAAACCGCCCATGATAAACAATACGATTTCCTGCCGCACAATCACGGCCACCGTACCGAGTGCCGCACCTAATGCCAAAGCACCGACATCACCCATAAATACTTGCGCAGGATAAGCGTTGAACCACAAGAAACCCAAACATGCACCGCACATCGCCGCACAGAATATCACTACTTCATTGGCACCAACCACATGCGGCAATTGCAGGTATTGGGCAAATTGAGCATGGCCGGAAGCATAAGCAAAAATGGCCAGCCCGGCAGCCACTAACACTACGGGGAAGGCGGCCAAACCGTCCAAGCCATCGGTTAGATTAACCGCATTAGAAGTGCCAACAATCACAAAATAAGTCAGCACCACAAAACCGATACCGCCTAACGGATAAGCAATTTGTTTGAAAAAAGGCACAATAAACGCACTGCTGGCACTTAACTCGGCGAAATAAAACAGAAAAATACCCGCCGCCAACGCAACAACAGACTGCCATACCATTTTGAATCTGCCCGATACGCCGTTGGGATCTTTATAAACGACTTTGCGCCAGTCGTCATAAAAACCCAATGCGCCTGTGGAAAGCAACACCACCAGCAAAATCCAAATATAAGGATTTGCCCAATTGCCCCACAACAGAGTTGATACGGTGATGGCGGTTAATATCAAAGAACCGCCCATAGTAGGCGTACCGTTTTTAACCAAATGGGTTTGCGGCCCGTCGGTTCGCACAGCTTGGCCCACTTTCAACGCCGTTAGCTTACGGATTGTCCACGGCCCCAGCAGCAAAGAAAAAACCAAAGAGGTTAATGCTGCCATCACCGCACGGAATGTGGTGTATTGGAATACATTCAGCGCTGAAAACCAATCGCTGAAATGCGCTAACCATAAAAACATCAGGACTTCCTTTTCATGAAACTTACGGTTCCTACGAACCTGTTTTCGTAATGATTGCCGACAGCAGTTTGCCGGCCGCCGCACTTTTTCGGTTTGCTATCGCTGCGCAAACCCAGCGGCTAAAAATACCTCTTTGACCACAGCTTTCCAACCAAAGAGGCTTTCTGAAAACTATTAAATATCGGCCAACAATGCCGATACCACTTCTTCCATTTTCATAAAGCGCGAGCCTTTTACCAATACATTCGCTTCTTGAGGCAAGTCATGCACCAAAACTTGAATCAAAGGATCTTTTGCGGCAAACCACAAACCGTTGGCTCCGAATGCCTCCGCAGCATGCGCACTCTCATTACCTAAGAAATAAGCGGTCTCAATACCTTTGGCTGATGCGTACTCTCCTACTTCGCGATGCATACGGGCGGCTTCGTTTTCCCCCAGTTCGCCCATATCGCCCATTACGAAAATACGCGGAGCCGGCAAGCCCGCCAACACATCCAGCGCAGCTTTCATACTATCGGGATTAGCATTATAGGTATCGTCTAAAACCGTAGCCTGCCGGATACCGGCTTTGATTTGTAAGCGCCCTTTGATATTGGCAAAACCTGCCAAACCTTCGGCAATCTGAGCCAGCTCCAAGCCGGCGGAGGCCGCCAACGCAGCAGCGGCCACGGCATTATGTACATTATGAAGACCCGGTACCGGCAATTTTACCGCTGCCCGCTGCTCATCGCGCACCAAGTCGAACTCGCACGACAAAGGCATGATTTTAATATTTTCGGCATGTATTTCACCTTTTTGCACACCGAAAGTTTGTTTTCTCAAACAGGCGGCAGCCTCTGCAAATACTTCCGCATTAGCGTCTTCACAAGGAATCAGTGCCAGCCCATCAGCCGCCACGCCTTGGTAAATCTCGCTTTTAGCCTTGGCAATATCCCCCACACCGTTAAAACCGCAACCAACATGCGCACGCAGGGCGTTATTTACCAATGCGGTATCCGGTTCGGCAATACGCGTGAGCAGAGCCAGTTCTCCGAAATGGTTCATTCCCATTTCAATAACGGCGTAGCGGTGCTGTTCATTTAGCTTTAGCAGCGTTAGCGGCAAGCCGATATGGTTGTTGAAATTACCGGCGGTCGCCAATACTGCATCCTCGCCGAACGCGTGTCGCAACACCGAAGCCAGCATCTCTTTGACCGTGGTTTTACCGCTTGATCCCGTAATACCGAATACAAACGGATCAACATACACGCGCCAAGCATGCGCCAACGTTTGCAGTGCCTGCAAAGTGTCGGTAACTTTCAGCGTTTGAGGTAATGCGGCACAATCTTCACGTGACACCACTGCCGCCAGCGCACCTTTGGCCAATACGTCGGCTACAAAATCATGCGCATCAAAACGCTCGCCCGCCAAGGCAAAAAACACATCGCCGCTTTGGATATCGCGGCTGTCGGTAACGATACGTTTTACCTGCTTGTTTTCAACGGTAAGCGGCAAATCCAACGCCTTACAAATAAAGTGTAAATCTAAAGATTTCATATTCTTCTAACTTTTATAATTTTTCAGACGGCCTTTGAAAATAAAGGAAGGCCGTCTTGAAGATATCATTCCAACTTCACAGTATTTATTTCTCAATAAGATCATTCACCCATAACGCCAGCACAACATCCATTTGCTCGTTTTCCTCTTTCGCTTCACCTACCGACTGATCCCATAAGGCTTTCTTGTTACCTACCAAATTCGGATTTTGCTTTAATAATTTGACTGCCTTAATAGCATATGAGCTATTTATAGACTCCAGCTGAGCCTCCGGTTCTCCTTTAATACCTTTAATTAGCCCTGTTTTACATAAACCGAAAAATGCATGCTTCGGGCAGCTTTTCTTTTGCATAGTACCTTTGTCGCTAAAATATTTAGCTGCATTCGCCCATGCTTCTTCACAAGACTTCCCATCAGAAATAATCAACTCAACTGCTTCTAAAGCAATTTTCCCATACAGGTTAATTTTAGTTCCATTCATTGTGTCCAATTTTCCGCCTCAAAATTATCCGAAATAATCTTTTTTATATCACCCATCTAACAAAAAACATTATGTGCAATATCTAGAATACCGCCCTACTGGCGGATAAACGGATAAGGATTCGCTGCACCTGAAGCAGTATAAATACCATAATGCAAATGCGGAGGTGTTCCTTTTGCATTTCCACTATAGCCGGCATAACCGATAATTGTGCATGCCTTAATCCACTGATGACTCAGCTTCAACTAATGCTTCACCCGCCACTTCAAAATCTGAAAAATGATGCTTTTGGCCCTGAATATCCTGATAAGTTTCATGCCCTTTACCGGCAATCAGAATAATGTCTTGCGGTGCGGCATTTGATACCGCATATTCAATGGCGCGGCGACGGTCTGGCTCTATCAAAACGGGGGCTGCTACGGCCGGTAAAATATCGTTGATAATATCTTGCGGCTCTTCCATTCTCGGATTGTCGCTGGTTACCACCACACAATCGCTTCCTGCCGCAGCGGCAGCGCCCATCAACGGGCGTTTGCCGCGGTCTCGATTGCCTCCGCAGCCGAACACGCACCAAAGTTTGGCATCTTGCGTTTTGATTTCATTCAACGTAGCCAATGCTTTTTCGAGTGCATCAGGTGTATGGGCATAATCCACTACTACCAAAGGCTTGCCCGGCTGCATGATGCAGTCCATACGGCCGGTTGCGGGTCGGATTTGTGCCAATACCTGCAATACTTTTTCAAGCGGGTAACCGTTGACACACAACAGGCCGACACAAGCTGCCAGATTCTGCGCATTAAAACGCCCTAAAAGCCGGGTGCTAATCGCTCCGCTACCCCACGGTGTTTCCAAACCAACCGACATGCCGTCTGAAGAAGCGGTAAAGCTGCTGATACGGATATCGGCTTGAGAACTAAAACCGTAACTGTAAACAGCCAAATCAGGGCAGTCTTTTTTCAGACGGCCTACTAATTGCGCGCCGTATTCATCGTCAATATTGATAACGGCATGCTGCAAGCCCTGCCAATAAAACAAGCGAACTTTGGTTTCTCCGTATTCGGCCATTGAGCCGTGATAATCCAAATGGTCACGCGTAAGATTGGTAAAGATGGCGGTTTTAAACGGTACGCCATTAACACGGAATTGGTCTAAGCCATGGCTGGACACTTCCATAGCCACGTTTTTAGCCCCTTGGCCAATAAAACGATGCAATAGGGTTTGCACGGATACGGGATCGGGTGTGGTATGGGTGGTCTCTTCAAGCTCGCCCCAAAAACCGTTACCGACCGTACCGATAACGGCTGTCGGTTCGCCCAGCAAACTGCCCGCTTGTGCCAACCACTGGCTGATAGAGGTTTTGCCGTTAGTACCGGTAACGCCCCATACGCAAAGGCCGGTTGAAAAATTACCATACACTGTAGCAGCCAATATACCTGCCCGATTTTTTAAATCTTTAATCCCTTGGTTGGGAACGGCATATTCAGACGGCCATGTAAACGTACCGTCATCATCCCAAAAAACAAAAGCTGCTCCGTTGGCAATAGCTGCCGGAATAAATTGGCGTCCGTCGGTATATTCACCTTGGCAGGCAACAAAGATATCACCCGGCTTGATTTTACGGCTGTCTGAATGCAACAAACGCCCTGCTGCGTTTTGACACAGCAAGGACGGCAAGTCGGCTTCAGCAAGAGGAGTAAGTCGACTAAACATGAAATTTCCTACACTAGGGTTTTACGGAAGCCTGCACCACCGGTATTTCTTTTAAGGGTTTGGTGGGCGGTACGCCGAGAATATTCAAGCTGCCTGCCATTATGTTTTTAAACACGGGGCCGGCAACCACGCCGCCGTAGTAACCGTTTACGCTCGGTTCGTCAATATTGACGGCGACAATGACACGTGGATTCGCAGCCGGAGCAAAACCAATAAACGTACCCATATGCTTGTTGTCGACATAACGGCCATTTACCAGTTTACGTGCCGTACCGGTTTTAGCCGCAACATCAAAGCCGTCAACCGCACCGGCAGTACCCGTGCCACCTTTTTCAGTGACCGATACCATAATTTTACGAACAGCAGCGGCGGTTTCCGGTTTGATAATTTGCTCGCCTTTCGGAGGCGCGACCTGTTTTTCAAAGCTTACGGGTAATAATTTTCCGTCACTGGTCAATACGGTATACGCACGAGCCAGCTGCAACAAACTTAATTGCAAACCGTAACCGAACGACATCGTCGCCTGTTCGATAGGACGCCAGTTTTGCCATTTCCTCAGCAAACCCGCAGTTTCTCCCGGGAAACCCGAGTGCATACGCTGACCAATGCCCAGACTACTGTAAAACGCATGCATTTCCTCAGGTTTGAACATGGCCGACAATTTGCTGGTACCCACATTTGAAGATTTCTGCATGATTCCGCGCACATCAAGCGACGGATAAACATGGGTATCGCGTACAGTGGCCGGGCCAATCTTATACGGACTGGTATTAAACCAAGTATTGACACTTACCTTGCCCGAGTCCAACGCTTTAGCTATTGGGAAAGGTTTCATAGCCGAACCCGGCTCAATCATATCTGTAACAGCGCGGTTGCGGCGTTGCTCGCTATCTGCCTGACCGGGCTGGTTGGGGTCGTAAGCAGGGCTGTTAACCAAAGCGAGAATTTCGCCTGTTTGAGCATCCAAAACCACAACACTGCCGGCTTTGGCACGATGGTAGGCAATAGCTTTATTTAATTCGTCATAAGCTAAAGTTTGAATACGTTGGTCCAGCGACATAACCATATCATGGCCATTTTTCGGCTCACGGTTACGGGGGGAATCAAGGCTATCGACAATATTGCCTTTATTGTCACGCAAAACCACCTTTGCGCCATCCTCACCGCGCAAGTCGTCTTCACGCGCCAATTCCAAACCCTCTTGGCCCTTGCCGTCGATATTGGTAAAACCGATCACATGGGCGAACAAGTTACCCATCGGATAATGGCGTTTTGATTCTTTTTGGAAAGCTAAGCCTTTGATACCCAAAGCGGCAACTTTATCCGCAGTTTCCTTGCTGAGCTGGCGTTTCAAATAGATAAAATCTTTGTCTTTACGTGAAAGGCGCTCTTCAATAGTTGCAACAGGCATATCAATTAATGCCGCCAACGCTTCTAATTTATCGTGCTCCGGCATAGCATCCATACCGGAAGGCACTGCGTAAAGTGATTCGGTCGGAGCACTTAATGCTAAAGTGGCGCCATTACGGTCACTAATCGTCCCGCGAGAAGCAGGCAATGACAAAGTACGCACAAACCGCTGATCTCCCTGATTTTTTAGGAAATCATGCTGGCTGGTTTGCAGATAAACCCCCCGTCCGATCAAGGCCGTAAAAGCTAAACCCAAGCCAAGCAGTACAATGGCAATCCGCCCGTTGGTCGTAACAGGCTTATTACCTTTCTGCTGTTTGGGCAGCATTTTCGGCTTGTATTCGTTTTTAATCAACATAACAACTTCTCGTTTTTGAATCTTATGGTTTTATTTCAATGATCTTAGTATCTGTTACACCGGGCGGATGTAAATTCTGCCGCTCGGCAGCCTCCTTGATCAGCTGATGGTTGGACAGCTTGGCCTGTTTCAACTTCAGCCGTGCAAATTCCTGCTCCAACTGAATTTCCTGTTTTTGAGCCTTATCCAAAGCAATAAAATGCCGGCGTGAATAATCCTGTACCGTCACCGCACCAATCCCGGACAATAAAGTTATTACCAGCAACACAACATTCAATTTATTCATATATTTATTTTCAGACGGCCTACTAAGATACATCTTCATCCATGTCTGTTTCGTAATCTGTATTGTTCAGCTATCTTTCAAAAGCATTCCCGAAGATACCGCCCGTTCTTTCTGCTACACGCAAAACCGCCGAACGCGAACGTGGATTAACCGTAATCTCCTCATTACCCGGTTTGATCGCTTTACCAACTAAAGCTAGCGGCGGAACGGGAAGATCCGCCTCCCTAACAGCCGCCCATTTAGGCAGAGGAGCATGCTGGGCATGCTGCTTCATAAATTGTTTGACGATACGGTCTTCCAAGGAATGGAAGGCAATTACTGCCAACCGCCCTCCTTCGTTCAACCTGGATACGACTTGTGGTAAAACTTCTTTTACTTCTTCAAGCTCACGGTTGATGAAAATCCGAACGGCTTGAAATGTCCGCGTCGCCGGGTCTTGTCCACGCTCACGAGTACGGACGTTTTGCGCCACGAGCTGCGCCAACTTACGGGTTGTATCGATAGGCTCTTCTTCGCGCTGCGACACAATGGCACGCGCGATCTGACGACTAAACCGCTCTTCACCATAATTTTTAATTACCTCGTGTATTTCCTGCTCAGTCGCAACTGCCAACCATTGGGCAGCCGACATACCCCGCGTGGGATCCATACGCATATCCAAAGGCGCATCAAAACGGAAGCTAAAACCGCGCCCACCATCATCAATCTGTGGAGACGATATACCCAGATCAAACAAAGCCCCGTCGATTTTCTCTATACCTAAAGCATCCAAGGCCGTCTGAAACGTTGCAAAACCGTCGTGCACCACACTAACGCGTTTATCTTCGGCCGCCAGTGCATGGGCTACCGCAATCGCCTGGGGATCTTTATCAAACACCACCAAGCGCCCGCCTTCACCAAGCTTCGACAAAATCAACTTGGAGTGTCCTCCCCTGCCGAATGTTCCGTCGACATATACACCATTTTCACGGATCGCCAGCGCATCAACCGCTTCGTGCAACAATACGGTGATATGGCAATACGGCTCTGTTTTGCTCATAGCTGTAAATCCGTTGTACTCAATTCAAAAGCCAGCTCGTCGGGATCAATATCCAAAGCCTGATTCATCTCAGCTTCCCAATGTGCACGCCCCCACAACTCCATACGGTTGGCACGGCCGACCAAAGTTACCTCTTTATCAAAATCCACACGACGGCGCAGATTAGCCGGCAGCAGCACACGACCCGCACCGTCCAACTCCAGCGTATCGGCATTATGCAACAATAAATTCTGATACAGCTGCAATGTCGGTTTTCCGGCCACTTTCATATTTAGCAGCTGGCGGGCAACGCTTTCCCACTCCTGCTCGGGATACATCAACAAGCGGTGTCGCGAATCTAAAGTGGCCACTATAGCCGGAGTGTAGCGGCGCAGCAGCAGCTCGCGGAATTTGGCAGGAATCGCCAACCGCCCTTTGCTATCTATGCTCAACTCATGAACGCCGCCAAACACTTTAATAAATCTCTCCGTTTAATTTGGGAAGAAGATGCACTTTGACACACAATACCCCACATAGCGACACTATATGAAATTTCCACAATACGGTCAAATTACCAATTTACAAAAAACAAACGGCCAGACAAGCACTTACCCCGATAAAAAAAGGGCCGCTCCTACTCAAAGAGCTTGCCCTATAATAAATAAATACAATATTTAGTATTGCAAACTTATATTTAGCACTACATAAGCTTTATCCCTACTGCTACACCACACCATATCAAGCAAGATATAATATATCCGCCACTTTTAAAATTTTACATATTCTAACAAATGTCAAATACACTTCCTCCCGCATCTGCAACAGCCCTTGCCGCTAGCCAAGCCCTCACTACCCATATCCGTGAAGACATCTGCCGCAATCAAGGTTGGATTCCATTTTCCCGCTTTATGGAAATGGCACTCTACACGCCTCTATATGGCTATTACACAGGCGGTGCCCATAAAATCGGCCCGGCCGGCGACTTCATTACCGCGCCCACACTCTCCCCGCTCTTCGGGCAAGCCATAGCAAAACAGTTGCAGGCTTTATTGCCTCAAACCGACGGTAACATTTATGAATTCGGCGCGGGGACAGGTGCTTTAGCCGCTACATTGCTGCAAAACCTTTCAGACGGCCTGAAAAATTATTACATTATTGAAGTCTCACCTGAGCTGGCCGATCGTCAGCGCCAATACATCACTGAAACCGTTCCTCCCGAAGCTGCGGCCAAAGTCTACCATCTAAGCACCTTACCCGAACAATTCAACGGTATCATTATCGGAAACGAAGTACTGGATGCCATACCGTGCGAAGTCGTACGACATGACCCGGATGGCTTCAAACAAATGGGGGTTTCTTGCGAAAACGATCATTTCGAATGGCAACCCCGCCCGCTACCCGAATTCTTGCGCGCAGCGGCCGCCAATTATTTTCCCGAACAAATATATCCGTACACCAGCGAATTGCATCCAGCCCAATACGCATTCACCCACACTATTGGTCAAAAGCTCAAGCGGGGAGCGGTGATTTTTATCGACTATGGCTTCGATGCCGCCCAGTATTACCACCCTCAAAGACAACAAGGCACCTTGATCGGTCACTACCGACATCACACCATACATGACCCTTTCTTTCACATAGGCCTGACCGACCTGACCGCCCATGTCAACTTTACCGATATCGCCCAAGCAGGAACCGACGCAGGTATGGACTTAATCGGCTACACCACCCAAGCAAGCTTTCTACTCAACCTCAACATCACCAGCTTACTAGAAAATACCGATCCTTCCTCCGCCGACTATATCCGCCATGCGGCAACCCTCCATAAGCTAATAGGCCAACATGAAATGGGAGAATTATTTAAAGTTATCGCTTTCGGGCGTGATATTGATCCTGACTGGCAAGGATTTTCCCACGGAGATATCTGCCACAAGCTTTAGCTCCTCATAAGCCCCACTATTCAGCAATATTGCAAGCCACAACATTAAAATGAATTTATTCCGATAAAAATCAAATACAAAAGATTTACCTTAAAAAAATATTTTGACAAAAAAACCGTGCAACAGTATATTATGCGCTTCATCAGTTGGCGAATTAGCTCAGTCGGTTAGAGCAGAGGAATCATAATCCTTGTGTCCGGGGTTCGAATCCCTGATTCGCCACCAAAATTTCGGGGGTATAGCTCAGTTGGTAGAGCGCTTGCATGGCATGCAAGAGGTCAGCGGTTCGATCCCGCTTACCTCCACCATGAAATAAAAAAATCCGACTATTTTAAAGTCGGATTTTTTTATTTCATGGAGTTTTTAGATTCATCCAAATAAAGAAAAACACCACAGCCATATTCTTTAATTCATAATCCCTAAAAAAATCCTTATCAAAAAATTTATACAATAAAACCGTATCTGAAAAATTAATCATTAATGGCTGCAAATAATCAACCATTTCATGCATTTGCCAACAATCCGAGATCCTTTCCGCCATTATTCCATCCAAACCTAAACAATGCCGTCTGAAATATTCAGACGGCATTGTTTGTTCTTCGACCAATCAAGAAAAGCTGTATTTGCCGTATTTAATTTATAACCTAACGAACCCATCCTGTTTCTAACATCAAGCTCATTGCACTGTAATATTTAGGTAAATTTTCCGGTATATGCAAATTATTACGGTAAATAACCCTATGTTGTCTACTGTACCAATTGGGTACCAAAATATATTGATGACGAATAATCCTATCAAGAGCCTTTGCGGCCACCGTTAACTCTTCCCGGCTAGTAAAGCCGGTAAACTTCGGCAGCAAAGCCTCAATAGCCGGATCACACACACCTGCCCAATTGCGGCTGCCCGGTGTTTTGGCTGCCTCACAACTAAAGTAATTAAATTGTTCATTGCCCGGACTCTCACTATTAGAATAGACCACAATCGTCATATCGTAATCAAAATCATCCAATCTTTTTTGATAGACAGCCGAATCAACTACACGCACATTCAAACGTATACCAATTTTTGCCAAGTCCCGCTGCCACTTAGCAGTGATACGCTCATATGTTTTACTGGGCGTCAGAAACTCGATAACCAAGGGTTTGCCCGCATCATCCACCAACGCACCATTGAGGTAACGGTAACCCGCCTTATTCAATAAGGCACGGGCCTTTAGTAAGTTAGGACGAACACCCAATACAGGGTCGGCTACAGGCGGCTGCGGTACATCTTCCTCAAATACGGTTGCGGGTAGTTTGCCGCGTATTTCGTCAAGCAAAGCAAGCTCCCTACCCTGCGGCCTACCGTCCGCCGCCATTAAGCTATTGGTAAACAAACTGTTGCTTCGCTGGTAGAGACCGTAAAAAAGACGTGTATTGATACTTTCAAAATCAAAACTCTCTACCAATGCCTGCCTTACCAAAAGATTATCAAACGGCTTTCGGCGTTGATTCATGACAAAACCCTGAATTCCGGCAGTATTATTATGTATCCACTCATATTTCTGAAGATGACGTTTGGCCAACAGATTTTCAGGATAGGTACGAGCCCAATTCCTAGCCACAGTTTCCTGCACAAAGTCATAACGTCCGCCTTTGATGCCTTCAATACGCACACTGTCATCACGGTAATAACGCAAACGCACAGTATCAAAATTAAACATACCTTTGCGTGTTGGCAAATCTTTGGCCCAATAATCGGCATCACGCCTGAACTCACTCATACGACCGGCATCCGTACGGGCCAGGCGGTAAGGCCCCGAACCGATCGGCACAGTATTCGGTGCTGCGGCCAATCCTTTCGGATAGCTTTTATGAGAAAATACCGGCAATTCGCCCAATATCATATGCAGCTCGGCATTGCGCCGCTTAAAACGGAAAACTACCGTGCGCAGTGCAGGCGTTTCAACAGAAGCCACATCCGCCCAATAAAATTTATATATCGGCACGGCAGCCTTGTCACGGGTAAGTGTATTAAAAGAAAATGCTACATCTTTAGCTAATACGGGGTCGCCGTTATGAAAACGGGCTTTAGGATTGATTTTGAAAGTAACCGAAAGGCCGTCTGAAGCCAGACGGATATCCTCTGCCAACAAACCATACATTGCAAACGGCTCGTCATAACTTTTTACCATCAGCTGATCCAACGTCAGCATAGCCACCCCGGCTTCCCTATCTCCTTTTAAAGTAAAAGGATTCAAGGTATCGAACCCACCAGGCATCGGCAAGGTCAGCGTACCTCCCTTAGGTGCCGCAGGGTTAACATATGCAAAATGGCGGAAACCTTCCGGATACGCCGCAGGCTCTCCCAAACCTACACCGTGTAAGGCATGGGCGACAACAGGCCAAAGCAACAATAAAGCGCAAAATTTTTTCATACTCACACCACCGTCTTCAGACGGCCTTATTGTAACCACAATACCTTTGATATGCGCACACTTCCTATACCTTTCGCTTTCAACCTGCCTTCGCCAACCTTACGTTCGAAATGTACAAAACAAATAGTACTGCTGTGACAAGAAGGCCCCGCATCGGTGAAAAACTTTTGTTTTCTATACTGAAACCGCGGCTTTTGCTATAATGCCGCGTTTAACGTAATAGCAAAACCACTATCTAAGGACAAAAACATGGGCTTTTTGCAAGGTAAAAAAATCCTGATTACCGGCATGATCTCTGAACGTTCCATCGCCTACGGCATTGCCAAAGCATGCTACGACCAAGGCGCAGAGCTTGCCTTTACTTACGTTGTAGACAAACTCGAAGAGCGCGTGCGCAAAATGGCGGCAGAGCTGGGTTCCGAGCTGGTATTCCGTTGCGACGTACAAAGTGATGAAGAAATCGCCCAAACCTTCACCGATTTAGCCAAAGTATGGGACGGCCTTGACGGCTTGGTACACTCTATCGGCTTTGCTCCGCGCGAGGCACTCAACGGCGATTTTCTCGACAGCATCAGCCGTGAAGCATTCAATATCGCCCACGAAGTATCCGCCTACAGTCTGCCCGCTTTAGCTAAAGCCGCACGCCCGATGATGCAAGGCCGAAAAGGTTCGATTGTGGCCCTCTCCTATTTGGGCGCCGTTCGTGCTATTCCGAACTACAACGTTATGGGCATGGCAAAAGCCAGCCTAGAAGCAGGCATCCGCTTTACCGCTGCCTGTTTGGGTAAAGAAGGCATCCGCTGCAACGGTATTTCTGCCGGCCCGATCAAAACACTGGCAGCATCCGGCATTGCCGACTTTAGCAAACTGCTGGCTCATGTTGCCTCTCATAATCCGCTCGGCCGAAATGTTACCATCGAAGAGGTCGGCAATACGGCTGCCTTCCTGTTATCGGATCTTTCTTCCGGCATTACCGGCGAAATCACCTATGTAGACGGCGGCTACAGCATCAATGCGCTGAACGACGACGATACCGAATAATCCTTTCTATCAACGGAAAATCTTCGCAATACCATAAAGGCCGTCTGAACAATATTTTGCAAAGTGCAACTTTTTTGCATCATAGTATTTTCAGACGGCTGATTTTTATGCCCGAGCGGAACAAAATAATGTTTTATGCATCAAACATACAAATTTTAACCCACTGTTTACAGTAAAACCGTTAAGATGAGAACTGAAAGATAGTTACAGTCGGCATCTACACGCCGCACTGAAAAGCTTTTACCTAATTAAAATCCAAGATTATTTTATTCAATGTGAGGAAATACCATGTCTTTAAAACAAGAATTTAAAGAATTCATTATGCGCGGTAACGTTATCGACTTGGCAGTCGGTATGGTTATCGGTACCGCTTTCAGCGGCATCGTAAAATCATTAGTAGACGATGTTATTATGCCCCCGATCGGCTTACTTTTGGGCGGCGTAGACTTTTCCAACCTGTTTGTTACGCTGAAAGACGGTGCCAATGCACCTGAAGCCGGCTATGCAACTCTAGAAGCCGCCAAAGCCGCCGGCGCGGTAACTATGAATATCGGCTTGTTCATCAATACCATCATCAGCTTCCTGATTGTTGCCGCAGCCATCTTCATGGTTATTAAAGCCATCAACAAAATGAAAAAACCTGCTGTTGTGGAGGAAGCTCCGGCTGAACCAAGCGAAGATATCGTTCTGTTGCGCGAAATCCGCGACTCTCTGAAAAAATAATTCTTTTCAGCGACTATAATCAAACCGCTTGGTTAAACCCAAGCGGTTTTTTATTTTTGCAGGCTTCGTTTGATATCCCAATCAGCCCCAAAATCAGCAATAACAACTACATAACCTGGAACCCAATTTTTCTCAGGTTCAAAGCTAGAATCTTTCCCCTTCCATAAAAACAAACCGTTGGGGCTAATTACCTTCGTAATCACTTTTTAAACGGAAGCAATACAACTATAAAGAAAACGCCCCGAAATAAAGGGGCGTTTATATCCTTAAATATGCTTAAATATAAATTATTTCTTCAGACGGCCATGTAATTCCTGCACACTATATACACCCAGTGTATTCAGGCTTTTCACCCCTTCGCTCATCGCCTCACCGCCCGCCACGGTAGTATATTGGGGAACACGCGCTGTCAGCGCAGTGCGACGGATACTATGGCTGTCAGCTACCGATTGTGCATCACTGCCTACGGTATTCACTACCAAAGCGATTTCACCGTTTTTAATCGCATCGACAATGTGTGGACGGCCTTCCAATACTTTGTTCACCACCTGCACAGTGATACCGTGCTCGGCCAGATAAGCAGCAGTACCGCGGGTGGCACATACGCCGTAACCCAAAGCTTGGAAGTTTTTCGCTGTTTTGACGATATACGGTTTGTCTTCGTCGCGCACGGCCAAAAATACCTTACCAGTGGCGGGCATACGCTCGCCCGCCCCCAATTGGGATTTCAAATAGGCTTCGCCAAAGGTCGCACCCACACCCATTACCTCACCGGTAGAGCGCATTTCCGGCCCTAAAATGGTATCGACACCGGGGAATTTGATAAATGGGAATACGGCTTCTTTAACGGCATAAAAATCAGGAATGACTTCTTTTTCCACGCCTTGTTCTTTCAAGCTGATACCGGCCATAGCACGCGCCCCAACTTTAGCCAAGGGTACTGAAGTGGCTTTCGATACGAATGGTACGGTACGCGAAGCACGCGGATTCACTTCTAATACAAATACCACACCGTCTTGCACCGCAAACTGCACATTCATCAACCCGACCACATTGAGAGCCTCGGCCATAGCTTTGGTTTGGCGGCGGATTTCATTTTGAATTTCTTGGGACAGCGAATACGGCGGCAGCGAACAGCCCGAATCGCCCGAATGGATACCCGCCTGCTCAACGTGCTGCATTATGCCGCCGATTACGACTTCTTGGCCGTCTGAAACACAGTCTACATCCACTTCAATCGCATTATTCAAGAAAAAGTCTAACAATACCGGACTATCCTCCGACACCTGCACAGCCTCACGCATATAGGTTTTCAGCTGCTCTTGCGAATGCACTACTTGCATAGCGCGACCGCCCAATACGTAAGACGGGCGTACCACCAGCGGATAGCCGATTTCCTCGGCCAACACCAATGCTTCTTCTTCATTATGGGCAATACGGTTAGGCGGTTGGCGCAAACCCAAATCGTTCAATACTTTTTGGAAGCGCTCGCGGTCTTCGGCGGCATCAATACTGTCGGCCGACGTACCGATAATATTCACACCGTTTTCCACCAAAGCATTGGCCAGTTTCAGCGGGGTTTGGCCGCCGTAATGCACGATTACGCCCCACGGGTTTTCTTTTTTAACGATTTCCAACACGTCTTCCAAGGTCAACGGTTCGAAATAAAGACGGTCTGAAGTATCGAAATCGGTGGATACGGTTTCGGGGTTACAGTTCACCATAATGGTTTCAAAACCCGACTCGCGCAAAGCCAGTGCCGCATGCACGCAGCAATAGTCGAACTCGATACCCTGGCCGATACGGTTGGGACCGCCGCCAAGAATCATCACCTTCCGTTTTTCAGACGGCCTCGCTTCGCATTCTTCCTCATAGGTAGAATACAGATATGCCGTATCCGATTGGAATTCTGCCGCGCAGGTATCCACGCGCTTATATACCGGATGCAGGTTCAAACCATAGCGGTGCTCGCGTACTTCTTTCTCGCTCACGCCCAACAATTGTGCCAAACGCTTGTCAGCAAAGCCTTTGCGTTTCAGACGGCGTAAAACGGCATAATCCAAATCTTGCAGGCTACCCGAAGCCACTTTTTGCTCTTCGGCCACAATATCTTCGATTTGCGCCAAAAACCAAGGATCAATGGCACAAATTTCATGGATTTCTTCTTTGCCGAAGCCAACGCGGAACGCATCGGCCACATACAAGATACGCTCGGGGCCGGGGTTAGCCAGCTCGCGGCGGATTTCAGCTTTGTCTTCGGTTTTCGGGTTAAAGCCGCACAAGCCGGTTTCCAAACCACGCAAGGCTTTCTGCATAGACTCCTGCAAGGTGCGTCCCATTGCCATCACCTCGCCCACCGATTTCATTTGCGTAGTCAGGCGATCATCAGCAGCAGGGAATTTTTCAAAGGCAAAGCGCGGGATTTTGGTTACCACATAATCAATACTCGGCTCAAATGACGCCGGTGTGCGTCCGCCGGTAATATCGTTGCGCAACTCATCCAACGTAAAACCTACCGCCAGCTTGGCAGCCACTTTCGCGATCGGGAAGCCCGTAGCTTTGGAAGCCAACGCGGAAGAACGGCTTACGCGCGGATTCATCTCAATCACAATCATTTCACCATTAGCCGGATTCACCGCAAACTGTACGTTCGAACCGCCGGTATCCACACCGATTTCACGCAATACTGCCAAAGATGCATTACGCATGATTTGGTATTCTTTGTCGGTCAGCGTTTGTGCAGGCGCAACGGTGATGCTGTCGCCGGTATGTACGCCCATCGGGTCAAAGTTTTCAATCGAACAGATGATGATGCAGTTGTCGTTTTTGTCGCGCACCACCTCCATTTCATATTCTTTCCAACCCAAAACCGATTGCTCAATCAGCAATTCATGGGTAGGCGACGCATCAAAACCGCGTTCGCAAATTGCCAAAAACTCATCGCGGTTATAGGCAATACCACCACCTGAACCACCCATGGTGAAAGACGGACGGATCAGCGTAGGAAAACCCACCTGCTCTTGCGCCGCCAACGCTTCATTCATGGTGTGGCAGACAAAAGATTTCGGGCAAGACAGGCCGATTTTTTCCATTGCCTCTTTAAAACGGCCACGGTCCTCCGCTTTATCAATCGCGTCTTCCGTTGCACCGATCAGCTCAACGTTGTACTTGGCTAATACACCATTTCTCGCCAAATCCAACGCACAATTGAGCGCAGTCTGGCCGCCCATCGTCGGCAGTACCGCATCAGGGCGTTCTTTAGCAATGATTTTTTCAACGGTTTGCCACATAATCGGCTCGATGTAAGTAACATCGGCCATATCGGGATCGGTCATAATCGTGGCGGGGTTGGAGTTGACGAGAATGACTTTGTAGCCCTCCTCGCGCAAAGCCTTGCACGCTTGCGCGCCGGAATAGTCGAATTCACAGGCTTGTCCGATAACAATCGGACCTGCGCCAATAATTAGGATGGATTTAAGGTCAGTACGTTTAGGCATTTTTACATTTCTTTCTTTTACATTTCTTTCTTTTACATTTTAGTTTAGATTTGCCGCCTTTAGGATCTATTTTACCTTCAACAACATCATAATCTTTATAAAGTGCCATCAACATTCCCACACCTACAAATGCAACAGCCATAATTACTGCAATTTCTAATCCTGTTAATGTTGCGATTGTTGTTGCAGTTGTTAAACCCATCACACCTGAAATGCCACCCGTTGCAGGAGCCAATGCAATTCCTGCAATAGATGCAGTTAATACACCCAACGTAACTTTACTAAGAGTTGTGATTTTTTGTCCCTTTTTTAATTGCTCTGCTAACTCACCTTCAACTTCAAAATACTCAACTTTATTTTTTAAAGCATTTTCAAGATCTTGCTTAGTTTTAACAATCATAAATCATCCTAAATTATTAAGAAATATAAAAACAAGCCATAGCCAACATAAGCTGTATGTAGGATGCATTACATATACATTTCCTAGACTAATGGGTCATTTACAATAATACTGCTTCAGACAACCTATTTACAGTGCTTCCTGTCAACAGGAATCGTTACTTGCCCTCTAAATCTGCGCCAGCCACAAATTACAAGCAAACCCGATAAACAGCATCCCTACCGCTGCCATGGCCAATGCAGATGTTTTATGCCGCCGTCTGAAAACGGTGGTAAGGCGGTGGCCGCTAAGCACCAACAGGCTGAGGTAAGCGAAGCTGATAGCCTGCAACATCAGAGCCAGCAGTAAGAAACTGAGAGCCGGATACGGATAGGCCGGATCGACAAATTGTACGAAAAACGATAAGAAAAACAGTATTGCTTTCGGGTTGGTCAGGCTCAGCAGCAAAGCACGGCGGAAAACACTTTGCACGGCAACGGTATTCGGCACGGCAGCCGAAATGTTTTCAGACGGTCTGAAACACCATTTCTTCGCTGCCGCACGCAATAAATTCCACCCTATGTAGGCCAAATAGATACCGCCCAACAATTTAATTCCGTGAAACAGGGCAGGATACAACTTCAGTACCGTGCCTGCCCCTAATATGGTGGCAAGCATCAAAATGATATCGCCCAGCAAAATGGCGGCAACAGCACGGTACGCGGCCTTGATACCTTGCTGTGCAGAGATAGCAAGGCAATACATGGAATTGGGGCCGGGCAAAGTGATAATGGCTATGGTGCCGATCAGATAAGTGCCCACGTCGGTAATACCGTACATTTTCGCTTCACTTGTTTTCAGACGGCCTTAAAGCCGCTTTTTTATACTCGATCGATTTGCACTACAAAAGTCAGGCGTTAAACGGTTTTCAGACGGCATAGCTTAAATGCCATGCCGTCTGAAAATATCATCCGCGCGCTGCTTGCATACTGTCGATAAATTTATCAAACAGGTAGGCTACATCGTGCGGGCCGGGACTGGCTTCGGGGTGGCCTTGAAAGCTGAATGCCGCTTGGTTGGTCAACTCGATACCCTGCACAGTGCCATCAAACAATGAGCGGTGGGTCACGCGCACATTGGCAGGCAGGCTGGTTTCATCTACTTGGAAGCCGTGGTTTTGGCTTGTAATCATCACGCGACCGCTGTCCAAATCCTGTACGGGATGGTTAGCACCATGATGACCGAAAGGCATCTTGCTGGTTTTGGCTCCGCAAGCCAAGCCTAAAAGCTGATGCCCTAAGCAAATGCCGAATACGGGCTTTTTCGCCTGCAAAATACTTTGGATGGCGGCAATGGCGTAATCACACGGTTCGGGATCACCTGGGCCGTTGGATAAAAACACGCCATCGGGGTTCATATCCAATACAGTTTGCGCAGGCGTTTGCGCAGGCACAACCGTCAAACGACAACCTCGATCAGCCAGCATACGCAAGATATTGGTTTTAACACCGAAGTCGTAAGCAACAACATGGTAAGGTTGATTGGCGGGCTGTTTGAAACCTTCGCCCAATTTCCATTCGCCCTCCGTCCATTCGTATTGACTTTGGCAGGTTACTTCTTTAGCCAAATCTTTGCCGACCATACTACCAAATGCAGTGATCAATTCGCTCGCCTTTTCTTCAGTAGCATCCGCTCCCGTTAGAATAGCACCCGCTTGTGCGCCCTTGTCGCGCAAGATACGGGTAAGACGGCGGGTATCAATATCGGCAATCGCAACGGTTTGGTTACGCACCAAGTAGTCTTGCAGACTTTCCTCGGCACGGAAGTTACTATGCAGCAGCGGAAGATCGCGGATAATCAAACCGGCGGCATAAACAGCGCGGCTTTCTACGTCTTCTCCGTTGGTGCCGGTATTGCCGATGTGCGGATAAGTCAGAGTAACGATTTGTTTGCAGTAAGAAGGATCGGTCAGAATTTCCTGATAGCCGGTCATGGATGTATTGAAAACCACCTCGCCTGAAGTGGTGCCGTGATAGCCGACAGAGGTGCCGTGAAACACGCTGCCGTCTGCCAAAACGAGAATTGCGGGCGTTGTCATGATAATTCCTGTTACCTGATTGATAAATGGATTGTATGCTTTATCGTAGTCGTCTGAAAGTCCGGGCTTTTGAAATAAAAATCTGCCATATCGGCCTGCCCGGTATTATTCTTAATTTTATTCAGCGACAATAATTGTCGACCATTTTTCAGACGGCCTCAAAATACCGGCTAAAAAAAAACACGCCGCACAGCTTGCAAAAACTGTGTTACGTGCTTTTCGAGACATGCGATACATGCCGCAGAAGCAATGTATTTTAAGCGAAAATGATGTTTTCCTCAAGCACCCAGCCCGATACTGCATGCAAATTTCTAAAAAATGCCGTCTGAAAATATTTTCAGACGGCATGATTATTTAGAAAATCTCACGCCAAGAAATACGCCGCACACTGGTATTACACAACGGGGCCTCGATATTAAAGGTCCGCACGCCACTTTGGTCTACCATCACGGCTTTATAATCATTAGTAGCCACACAACTGTTTCTAATGGCCGGTGCTTCTGCAATAAGGCCGTCTTCGCCTGACTGACCCTGTCCGTTTACATTAATTGACGGCTGCTTGGTACTAGAAGGCGACAACAAATTGATATCAGAGGCCGCTCCGTCTAGCCTTAAAGAAGCGGGGTAGTAACCATTCAACAAACCTGTATCCAACAACTGGATCCGTGATGACTCACCCGTAGGCGCCGATCCCGTCAGCACATTGAGCTGTAACGCTCTAGCCGCACCGCTGGTTTCGGTAGTTTCTACATAACCACACGTATAAGGAGCAGAAACCGTTGGTGTATTGCTTTTAATTACCCGCGGCCGGTAGCTTCGAGTAGTAACGAAAACCGTGTGAGTATGTACGCTCGGCGAGGTAACGATCCGCTCCGCACTCGTTTCATCCAGCATCAACACCCATCCTTTAGCTTTATCCGGCACGGCATTGTTGCTGACATAATCATACTGGTTGGCTCCGGTAGTAGCCGTCGTAAAGATTTGCTTCACCAGCTGGGACTGCCGCACGGCCGGTACTTCAGATGCTGCCGGGTCATCAAATATTCCCAACATAACCTGCTGGTAGGTATTGGTCAAATCCGATGGGAAAATATCCGAACCACTACCCACCATCACGACATAAGTGCCATCTGCCTTGCGGAAAACTGCCGGTGCGGTAGTAATCGGTTGAGTGGCAACTTGCTTACCGCCTACACCTATGGTTGTTTCACCACTGTAAATTTTGACCGCTTTCCAATCTTTTGTATTTCCTTTGAGCGTAAAACGGTAAATATTGCCGCCGCTATCGCCTGCATATGCCGTATCAAAAATATTATCGGCATTGGTATCGACCAAAGTCGGTGTAGACAGTGCCGTATAATTCCGATCAAAACCATTGGCAATCGTATAAGCACCGCTAACCGGAATGGTTTTAATCAACTTGCCGCTACTGCTGTCACTTACTGTCGAGAAACCACTGCTACCGAATTCTTGAGCTAAGATGTCATAAATATATAAAGTTGGCGTTCCATCATGCGGAACAGCCGTATTTTTTGCCTCATAACCATTGGCTAAAAATAAATAATTGCGTACGCCTTTTGTAATATCAGGTTTATTATTGACCACATCCAACCATTCGGTAGCTACTAAGCCAATACGAGGCGTACTGATGGTATAACCCAGTTTATTCGACGCACTCTTATTCGTTTCAAAAACCGGCACAGAAGTCTGCCAAGCAGCATTATCAGCATCTAATCCGACATTTACCAAGCTATTTCTACGGTCTTTCCCCGCGATATTAACCACATATGCCCCACGCGCTCCCTGCCCCAATGCCGCGGCTAAGAAAGTTTGCTGTGCAGCTCCTGCTGTAGCCGAAGTAGTACGGTATTCCATACCTCCGTTATGCAGGTACAAATGCGGTTGTGCGGTTGAGCTTCCGTAGCCTGTAGTTGCAATTTCCGGCAAGGCTTTGGCAATAGTATCACTGCCGTCGGTACTTTCCCGCTGCATAGCTGCAGGCATATAGTTTAAGGCTAATTGATAAGGGTAATCCGTATTACCGGTATATTTAAATGCATAGAGCATACCATCGTTAGCAGCGGTTACCATATAACGCTTTTGACCCTGGCCATTATCAAGCATATTCAATATCGGCGCACCGATCACGTCAGCCATCATGCGGGCATTATCCCCCGGCAAATCAGTACGCACACGGTAAGAGGCAACCGTTCGCTGTGCCGGATCAGGCAAACGAGCCGTTACCGCACTCTCAATCGCCGTATCAGATTGATTAACCGGTCTCTTCAACCAAGGAATCAATCCCACTGTAGTCTCTATATCGGTTTTCAGCCCATAAAGCTGCCGGTTGGTTTGGTCAATATTAACTACATTGTTACCGTCATTGACCAAAATAGTTCGTGCTGAATAATCCGGCACTTTTTCTTCATCGGAGCCCGTCTGCAAACTACGGAAAAGCAACCTGCTGCTCCATAACCCGCTATCGAGCGTGAGATAAGCAGCATAATTGCTCAAAGGGCTATCCTGCATTGACATTGAGGCGGTCGGTGAAGAAGTAGATATGCTTTGGCCGCTGGCATTGACCCTTGGTTCCTGCTTCTTAATCTCCGCCATAATATTATCAAATGCCTGTGTCAGTGCAGCCTGCGAAGAAGCATTGTAATAACCCGGCACGCCCATTTTTTCAGATGCGGTCACTTGCGTAGACAATGGAGTAGTGTTTATATCTCGCTCATAGCCCGCTGGAGACAATGCCGAAGAAGTTGCCAAGAAATAATGGGCATTACCGCTCAATGTGGACGGGTCAGCAAATGAAATCGAATAAGTTTGAATAACCTGCTTGGGAAAAAGAGTATTGTTCCAAGAGCGCCCCTCTCTATCCACGCCTTGAGTTTTCGCATCCTTAACTGCCAAGATATGACTGAAATAAGAAACTCCATCCTTATAGTTCAACGCATAGGTGTTATTATCAGTTACAGAATAACCAGTATTTTTGGTAAAGAAGCGCCCATCCTTATTGATTCGCAAACTATCATTTGTATTCAAAGGGCTTGTAATATCATAGCCATTACTGGCCGTTCCTACATTATCATAAGTAGAAGCCGACCAAGTTTGCGTTAACACTGGCGTAGGCCATGGCCTCAAGGAATTTTGTATGATGCTGGCAGCATTCGCAGCACCAAAAGAATAATTAGATCTTTGAATAGCCGTCTGATCACCACAAAAGTGACGTGCCCGCCACGGATAACCATTCTCCCAACTCGCACAATAATTACTTGGCAAGCCTCCAAAATAAGTACTTAAAGTACGCCCATCCCTCAAACGATAATCATTCAGCTTGTTGCGAATAGCTTGCCAAGTGTTCTGACCGGTTTCACCATCAGACATCAAAACGATATAGCTCCGCTGGCAGCTGTATTCAATACCATCAATCGCTATTTTTGCCGCATCTAAATAACGGCTCGTCATGGGAGTACCATAGTTAGTCGTATTGATACTACCCAACAAACTGCTGATACGCGCTCCGGTTGTATAACCGCCATTAATCGCACTGTCTATACTACTGACTCCGGGCACCGTCACCATCGACCAGTTAAAATCATTGTTATAACGAGAAATAATAGACTGTAAAGAGGATTTTGCCGCTGCCAACCGAGTCTCTCCGGTAGGCATGGCCTGCCCCATCGTATTAGAGGTATCGAAAATAAAGAGGAAATTTGGTTTTGGCGGATTTTCATTAACGAACCGCGCAACACTACCATCTACACTAAACGGCCGTTCGGCAAAAGGTGATACTGGCGCGGCCGCCCAAGTAGGCAAAGCAGCCCCTATCCCCAACACCAACCAATATAATTTTTTCAACGGTAGTGCTGGCTTTAAATCCATAGATTGACGGTTCATCTCAAGCTTCTTCCCTGGTAATGTGTAATGCCGTTATTCAAAATATTTATACCCTGTATCACTATCAAAGTCTTCTCCGGCATCACATCATTTTAAGCATTATGATTAGCTTTCGGATTATACCGCATCCATAAACATTCCAATCAGCCCCAAATGATAAAAACCAATATAAATTACAACAACATATAATCTAAATATTATTCAATTTGACTATTTTTGTTAAAAAAAAGCATCAATTACAACAACCTTTCATCTAAAATTAATACCGTCTATCTAGCACAAAATGAAACTATACGTATACTTATTGTATCGTTACATAATAGAGACAAAAAAAATTAATAATATTAACAATTGGCTGCCTCACTCAACCCGCAGCCAGGAAACATTACGTATGAAAATCCTACCTCCCCCTCTTGCACTCAAGCCGCAAGTTCTTTTCTGCTGCTTAGCTTTCTGTTCATTCCACCAATATAGCAAAGCCGCAGATTCGTTTGCAGAAACTCCGTTACATCTACAAAATCAAAGTACGACTATTTACAGTAGCTTTCCGAAGCCAAATGTGATGCTGCTAATTGATGATTCAAGCAGTATGAATGATGCCATCCCTGGCACCAATACTTCTCGTCTCTACGCAACCAAACAAGCGCTCTATTCAGTTTTAGATACATATCAGGGAGACTTTAATTGGTCTTTACAAACATTATGGGGCAAAAGTAATTTTTATAATAATTATCCGCGGCCTCACATGAACTTCTATACAACTAATCACTTAGAAGTCAAAAAATATATTAATAATATATTTCCAGATGGAGGCACACCCACTACCAGGCGATATTATGAAGTAGCTAACGATGCCATCTCGGCAGTTCAATATCGATGTCAAAAAAGCTATATTATTTTAATGTCGGATGGTGATGCCAATAGTAGCTGCGGCTTAAATCACAATAACTATCCAGACTTCGATCGTTATTACATGAACAATCCAGACGCTTTTTTCGGCACTCCCAGCACATATAACTTGGGACAACGTAAATGCTATGGAGGTTTACATACTTTTTGGGATATGAATAACGGTTTGGCTTTTTTTGCGGAACAGTTAGCAACCAAAGATATAAAGACTAATGGCAACGATACGGCACAAAAAAGCTGGAATGATCCTTTATTTGAAAAACAAACGATCAACACTTACACTATCGGCTTTGGTGGTAGCCTAAGTGGAGCAGGTGAAACTTATCTACGCAATGCAGCAAGTGCTGGCAAAGGGTTCTTTGCAACCCCGAAAAATGGAGCCGAACTTGAAGCAACCTTTAAAAGCATGATCGAAGATATTAAAAAAGATAGTGCAGCTACCAATCCTGTATCCGCTTATGGCACAGTGGCACCGGCGGTTATTGGTAATGCCGTACCTGATATGGCAGCTTTAGTGCAACTTGATACTGGTTCTTGGAGTAGCCAACTGTTCTTTTATGATACTGATACATCCGGAAACGTCAATACGAGTACAGCACCTAAACAACCGTCTTACACCAACCGCCGTGTCATCATGAACACGGGTTCAGCTAATGTTTGGGCGGACCAACCCAATAACATATCTGGCCTAGATAACCGCTTTTTCGATCTCTCCGGTGGCACGCCCGTAGATCAAGATGAATGGAAATCAACCCTACTCCCTTGGACAGTTCGCAGTAGCGATGACAACCTTATTAAATCCAATGCTGCATCAAAAAAATATACTGTTCCTTACCGCTTACGGGAAACTACCCGTCGTAATTTAGGGGATATTCTTGATAGCCCCGTATTAACCATCGGCCCTCAAACAGGCGGACGGCAGAAATTTTTAGTTACCTCTGCCAATGATGGTATGGTACACCTGTTTAAAAGTGATAATAATACAGCCGCCACTAATCCGTACGACTTAAAACTCAGTTATATCCCCGCAGCAATGGAGCGCGATAGCAACAATGGAGGTAGTACCTTAGGCAAAACATTAAAAGAGCTGGCACATGAAGAATATGGTAAAAATGACCAGCACCCACACCGTTATATGGTTAACGGCGGTTTTGTATTACGCCAAACTCCCGAAGGCAACAAATCCAAGGGGCAACAAATCTTTATGGCTGGTGCTTTGGGACAAGGCGGTCGCGGTGCATATGCCTTAAATATAGGTGGTATAAACCGAACCAATGGCCAACCTCTTGCATTAGATACAAATCAAAGTACATGGCTAAACGATGTACCCTTATTTGAAACCCCTAAAGGTACAAATAATACCTTGGGTTATACCATTGGTACACCACAAATTGGTCGCGTATCAATTTCACGTACAAACAATACCGTAGACTTTGAAAAAAATATACGTTATGCAACCTTCTTAGCCAGCGGCTACCGAAGTAGGAATGCTGCAACTGATAATAATGAAACCGCACTATACGTATACGACACCTTAGGACAAGAGGCATCAAGCGGTACAAAAGCCAATGATAGTGTACCCGGTAAGTTGTTAGCGAAAATCAATGTGCCAAATGGCAAAGGTGGTTTATCTTCTCCAACTCTGGTAGACATTGATTTCGACGGTATTATTGATATTGCCTATGCAGGTGACTACGGTGGCAATATGTATCGGTTTGACCTACGCAATGCTACACCTAGCGAATGGAATGTCACCCGTATTTATGAGGGGTCCCCCACTCAACCGATTGTTGCTGCACCAGCCGTATCACGCCGCTCACAAGGCAACTATGTCGTTATTTTCGGAACTGGTAGCGATATATACAGTAGTGACTTAAGCAATACGGCACAGCAAGCGGTATATGGTATTTTTGATGATGTCAGTACTTACCCCGCTACTGACATCACAGAAGTGGCTAAATATTCAGATGACACTTCAAAAATCCAAGTTCAAACCATTACAACTGCACAACAAAATAATGCAGACTACCGCTTCCTGAGCAATAATCCGGTTAATGATACCCATAAAGGTTGGAAAATAGCGTTGCCTGAAACTGGGGAACGAGTAGTAATAAAACCAACTATGATTTTGCGGACTGCCATGATCAGCACGCGTATCTATAAAACTGGACCATCTATTTCTTCGAATAGCGGCTCGATGGATGTTTGCCAACCTACAACCACGTCGGTTTCTACACAAAGTGCAAGCTGGATTATGGGTATCAATGCTGCTACTGGTGGTGCACTTACTTCTAAAGATGCCCGCTTGGATTTCCGCTTCATCCAAAAAGATGCTAAAAGCGGTATCGAATATTATGCCAACGGTCTTCGTCAAAATGGTATTCTGAGCTTCAGCTATATTGATATGGCTAAAGCACAAAAAGGATTAGCTGTAACCGATGATGGAGATAGCGGCGGTAGTGGCACTGATTTGGAACTGGGCGAGCGTTCAAAAATACCTAAAAACTCCTGCTTTACCGGTAATGCCACCCGTTTCATTAGTGGCCTAACAAGTAAACAAGCGAACTCTTCTGATGCTCCGGAAACATCTACTCTCGGTGTCAGCGGTCCCCTTTGCAGTGCAAAAATTAAACGCTTAAGCTGGAGAGAAATCTTTTAACGATAAACCTACATAAATATGCCGTCTGAAAAATTCAGACGGCATATTTTATATTTTGGCAAAAAGAGTTAACTACAAAGATTCTTCCAAACTTAAATACGAACTTTGTTTCAAACCACGGCAAAACTCTGCAAAATAACGGTTATGCTCCACTTTATTCAAACCCGCCAAGCGTGACTTTTCCTCAATCCGGTTCAACACTTCCTCCGGCGACAAATGTACATAACGCAACATATCTTCAATAGTATCATGCTCCTCCATACCGCCAAATTCAACTTGCCCATTATCGCGTACATACACATTTACCGAATCAGTATCGCCAAACAGATTATGCATATCTCCTAAAATTTCCTGATATGCTCCTACCATGAACACCCCTAAAAGGTAAGGCTCACCATCTTTAAGTTTGTGAACAGGCATACTGGACTCAATACTCTGCTGATCAACATACTGGCTAACTTTGCCATCTGAATCACAAGTCAAATCTTGGAGAACAGCTCTTCTTAATGGTTTTTCGTCCAATCTGTGGATAGGCATAATTGGTAAAACTTGGCCAATGGCCCAGGTATCAGGTAAGCTTTGAAATACTGAGAAATTACAGAAATATTTATCTGCTAACTTATCAGTTAAATCATCATATACTTGCCTCTGAGAACGTTGGCTAGCTTGGAGCTGACTCTTCAGACGGCGGCATAACACAGAATGTAGCTGCTCGGCTAAAGCTTTCTCTTTCAGTGAAACTTTACCTTCAAGATATTGCTCTGTTACCTCAGTCAGATAATGGCTAATACGATAATAGGTTTCAGTTACCATTTCACTGTCAGTGATATCCAAATAGCCAATCAATTTTTTAGTAGCAAAAGACAAATTCTCTTCATCATCGATTACCGGAATTTGATCAGGCAAGCTTTCAACATCCGTTACATTCATCACTAAAACAGCGTGATGAGCTGTCATTGCACGTCCAGATTCTGAAAAAATATGTGGATGAGGAATCCCTGCCTCATTACAATATTCGGCCAACATAGAAACAATTACATGAGAATATTCGCCCATATCATAATTGATCGAGCTGGCATTACGTGAATGCGTACCATCGTAATCAACACCTAGCCCCCCACCAACATCAACATATTCGATAGACAAACCCAAAGCACGCAGTTCAGCAAAATAACGTACAGCCTCCTTAAATCCCATCCGATAATCAGCAATATTGGAAATTTGCGATCCCATATGGAAATGCATTAATTTAACCGTATCCGCTAAACCTGCTTGATTTAATTTCTCAACTGCGGAAATCAATTGAGCTGCAGAAAGTCCGAATTTCCCCTTATCACCACCAGTATCGGCCCATTTACTGGATGCTAATGATGACAACCGTACTCTTAGACCTAAATTTGCTTTGATACCCAAGTTCTTAGACTCTTCGATGACCAAATCTACTTCAGACTCTTTTTCAATAACAATAAACACTTGGTGGCCCAAGCGCTGCCCCATTAATGCCAATCGAATAAAATCACGATCTTTGTAGCCGTTACAAACAACCACTCCGCCTTTAGGTGCGAAAGCCAGCACAATCATCAATTCAGGCTTCGAACCCGCCTCTAAACCTATCGAAACTTGATCATCCTTTGGAACGATAATGTTCTTAACTACCGATTCTTGTTGATTTACCTTAATTGGATAAATAGCAGTATAAGTACCTGTATATTCATTTTTACGGATAGAACGATTAAAAGCTGCACACAAACGTGCTACACGATCTTGTAAAATATCAGGAAAGCGAAACAACATTGGTAAGTCCTGCCCACGGACGCTCAGACTACCTACCAAATCATACAAGCTTACTTCTACCTCACTATTGTCATTTGGCCGAACCATTACTTTTCCGTCTTCACTTACAGAAAAATAACGATCCCCCCAGTGACGGATTCCATACAAACCTGCACTGTCTGCTGCTGTCCAAGTCATTTCACTTACCTCATTAAGTTACTATTTAGCGGGCTTATCATAACATAGGATTTTGCCTAAATTAGGTCTTCTTTCCATCAATATGATTAATGCTCCTTAAAATAAAAGTTAATTTTCTCTTTAATAAATTAACCATATTTTTAATTTAGTAACTATCCTAGATAACTAAAGTTATTTAAAAAATTTAAAATAATCCTGATAAAAAGCCAATTAAGCCGATACAAGCAAACCAAATTGATTGAACTGTTCGTTGCAAGAACAACAGCCCAAATCTTCGCAGAATTAGTAGGTGTAAACCACAATACTGCTACTTATTACTTTCTCCATCTAAGACTACTATTTTGTCAAAACAGCCTGCATTTGGAAATACTTAACAAAGAAATCAAAGCTATTTCGGCAGCCGACGTAAAAGAAAACACGGACGCGCTACAGCAGGGAAAATCCCAGTATTCGGACTGTTGAAAAGTAATAGTAAATTTATACCGTCTAGGTCTGACAGCATTATCCATACTGACTACTACAAAAGTTATGATGTTTTAGATGTCAGTGAGTTTAGTCACTACCGTATCAACCACCATACACATTATTCCGAAAGCAAAGCCACATCAACAGAATTGAGAGCCTTTGGAATCAAGCAAAGTACTATTTTCGGAAGTTTAACAGTATGCCGAAGAGTCATTTCGAGCTATATTTAAAGGAGTAAGAATGAAGCTTACAGTGAAATAAAATCTCAATTATCCATTCTAGAAAAATGAGCAATAGATTGTTTATCTTAGTTATCTAGGATGCCCCTTAATTTAATATCTTATAAAATCTTTATTAATTTGTCTAAAAAATTTATATACTAATAAATATATCTATTATTTTTAATAGTCTTAGATAAAAATCAGCCTACCTGTTGCATTAAATTTTGTTTAATAGCCTTATTTCTATAAAAAATTAAATATCTAAAAAATTATTAAAATTCATATAAAAATTAATAGCAACTCTCAATATTTTACTATCTATTCTTTAAAAAATTTCAATATAACTCAAGTAGAAGAATAAAATAATAATATCTTTAAATCTATTTATATACAAATCAAGTAAACTAAATTTACTTAAAAAATTTGCATCTTTCAATAGTAATATTCTATCAATTTTTAAAAATTATTTACAGTATGAAATTTTTTTATTCGAAATTTTAGACTAATCTATTTTACTTTGAAAAATATATAGTTTTTATAAAATTTTCTAACTATTCTAAAAAAATAGAGATGTATTAAAAGCTTAATATATTTCATTACTACGATTAAAGAAATGCCATATGATAAATCATATGGCATAAAAGTATATTTGACAGCAAAATTTTAACCAACCTATTTATTTTTAATAGCAGGTACAGCCTTTTTCCCTGCAGAAGTAGCAGCCCCAACTGTTGCCTCATCCCGCAAGCGATTTACGATACTATCGCCGATCCCCTTCACATTCTTCAAGTCATCTACTGTTTTGAAGTTTCCATTTTGTTGACGATATTCAACAATCGCTGCTGCTTTTGCCGCACCTATACCTGGTAGGGCCTTTAATTCTTCTGCTGTCGCACTATTAATATTTACCGCGGCCATTGCCCATCCTATATTAAAAAATGACAATACCACAAAAATGATTTTTTTCATATTATATTCTCCGTAATGATGTTTAGCTTACTACTCATAAGTAGCAAGCTAATAATAACAAATAAGAACAATAACTTCAATTACTTTTTTATGCAAATATCCTAAATTATTATTTTAAATACATATTTAATCTGACATAAAATGGCTTTTTCTAATAAAAACATTTTATTTATATAAGCAAAGCTATATCTAAACAAATACAATTATTTATATAATTTTTTATATTTAAAGGTCAATTTATACTCAATGCTATTGTTATTTATTAATTTGATATAGGCTATCAGTAAATAGTATTATAAATACAATATGTAAATGCGTTTACCGTCAAATGGCTAATATCGGGTATATGGGAGAACAAAAGGCATTTTCTTGGTGGGGAAATATGCGTAAAAATGGCGTAAAAATAACCAAAAGCTGGAGCGATGCCTACTACACTGAATTTACCCAAAACGGTGGTAGTCGTCCATTGATAGTCAGCTACACCACCAGCCCTGCGGCGGAGGTTTTCTTCAGCAAGGGCCGATACAAGGTTCCGCCGACAGGGAACCTGCTACTCAAAGGAGGCGTTTACCGTCAGGTAGAAGGCGCGGCGGTATTAAGAGGAGCAGCCCAACCGGCACTGGCCGGCAAGCTGGTGGCCTTTCTACAGACCCCCGAGGCGCAACAGGCGCTACCCGCCGAAATGTGGGTCTACCCGGCCATCAAAGACACCCGCCTTCCTCCCGCCTTTGGCTTTGCAGAGCCGCCGCCGGAGCACAGTACACCCGGTTACAGCACCATCACCCGCAAACAGCAGCAGTGGGTCAACCGCTGGATACGCACGGTTTTGCGCTAAAGCTAAGTATGCGGGACCGAAGCAAAGCCAAACA